>JADFQE010000102.1 GCA_022561985.1 Chloroflexota bacterium | reverse complement strand
GCACCTCGGCCTGGTCCACGGTCCACTCGGCGAGGCCGCCCTTGAGCCCCTCGAGGCCGGGAACGGTGTCGGCCGGCAGCTCGTCCAGCGCCCTCCAGAGCCCGTCGGCGTCGTTCGCCATCTCAGCCGAGGCGCGCTCGAAGCCGTCCCACGCGATCTCGATCTCCGACCAGGCCGGCTGCGCCCGCAGCGCCGAGGTGACGCGCAGCTCGCCGTCCTCGGCCCGCTCGCCAGCCGCGCCGCCGCCCGCGACAGCGGACAGCCCGGCGCTCAGGCCCCCCCACGCCTCGCGCGCGGACACGATACCCGGCTGCGCGTCGTGGATCCGCTGGCGCACCACGTCCCGGCGCGCCTCCTCGAGCGCGCCCACGCGGACGACGCTGTCGAGGCTGTGCAGCAGCGCGCCGAGCCGCTCGGCAAGCTCCTCGACGGTGGTCTGCGCGACCCGGAAGCCGAACTGGCGGGTGGCCTCGTCCTCCAGGTTATGGCCCTCGTCGACGATCAGGTAGTCGGCCTCCGGCAGCACGGACCCGCCTGCCTCCATGTCCGAGAGCAGCAGCGCGTGGTTCACCACGAGGAGGTGCGCGGCCGCCGCCATATCGCGGGCGTGCCGGTAGAAGCAGGCGCCCTCGCGCGCGCCGGCGCAGGTCCCGAAGCTGGTCGCGCTCAGGCGGCCCCAGGCGCCGAGGTCGCGGCCCACGAGCCGGAGCTCGGCCCTGTCCCCGGTGCGCGTCTGCTGCAGCCAGGCGAGCGTCTTCGCCAGCACGCGCGCCTCGTCGGGCGCCACCAGGTCGCTGTTCGCGGCCGCCTCCCACCGCCGCAGGCAGAGGTAGTTCGCCTTCCCCTTCATCTGCGCGAACCGGAAGGTTGCGCGGTCGAACCCCTCGACGCCCTCGAGCACCTCCAGCAGGTCGGGGATGTCCTTGGAGATCAGCTGCTCCTGGAGGCTGATGGTGTTGGTCGAGACGATGACGCGGACGTTGTTGCGGGCCGCGAACAGGACGGCCGGGAGCAGGTAGGCGACGGACTTGCCGATGCCCGTGCCGCCCTCGACCACCAGGTGGTGCGGCGCGAGCCCATCGCCGTCGCGCTCGCCGAGCGCCTCCGCCACCGCGCGCGCCATGGCGATCTGCTCGATCCGCGCTTCGTAGCGCGGGAACGAGGCCGCGAAGGGGCCGGTGCCGGACATCAGCCGCGTGATCTCGTCCGGGTCGATGGGGACGAGCGGCTTGGAGGCGCCGATGGGCCGCGGCCGCTCCAGCCGCGCCGCGACCTCGTCGCGGTCGACGCCACCCATGGGGCCGGGGCCAATGGGCCCGCCCTGGCCCGGGCCCCCAGCAGGCGCCTCGTCCGCCAGCGCCCACAGCAGCTCGGCCAGCGGGCTCTGCGCGCGCGCCATGAGGTCGGCGAGCCGCTTGAGACGGCCGGCGGGCTCGGCTCGGGCGCGCTCGAGCATGAGGCCGTACGCCTCGCGCGCCTCATCAACGGTGAACGCGAGCTCGCCCCCGTCCTCGCCCACACCCTCGTCGGCACGCGATCCATCGCGCCCTGGCCCGAACCCCAGCAGCTCGGCCAGCTCGCCCAGGTCCCAGAGGCTCCCGCTCAGCGCGACGCCCGCCTGCGCCAGGAAGGCGGCGGAGGCCGCGAGGCTCCCGCCGACCACGGGCGCCCCGCCAACGAAGCCGGAGAGGCCCGCGAGCGCACCGGGCGTGGGCCCGGCGGCCTCGAACCGCTCCAGGACGCGCGAGCCGCTGAACCTGATGGCGGCGACCGACTCCAGCTTGCCGTGCTCGGGGTCGGGCCCGCTGGCGACGACGGCGAGCGCAACGACAGGACCGTCCAGCGGGTGGACGGTGAGCAGGCGCATGCGGTCCATGGGCATGGTCATGGCGAGGGCTGACTGGCGGTTCCGATGACTTCCTGTCCACCGTCCCCGCTTTCGCAACACGCGAGAGCAGGTCGAGCCACCTTAGAGGACGTCCCGCGCTTCGAGCTCAGCGATGAGCTGCTCGCTGGAGCGAAATCTGATCTCGTCGAGGCCGGCCACGCGTGCTCCTTGACCATTCGCCTCATTGTCGTCGATCAGCAGACAGTCTTTGGGCTCGACACCGAGCGCTGCCACGACGTGCCGGAAAATCTCAGGCTGAGGCTTCATCATCCCGAGCTCGAATGAAACGAAATGGGGTCTAACCTTGTCCAGCAACGCAGCGTAGTGAGACTTGGCGTAGCTCCAGTGCACCGCATTCGTGTTGGACAGCAATGCGAGGGAGAATCGCTCAGTGAGAGAATCGACGACATGAGCGATGCCGGGTATCGGTGGCCCGAAGCCCGATGTCATGGCTGAGGCGAACGCTGGGTAGTCGGCAGTCAGACCCACCTCCTCGGCCAGCAGCCTGAAGAGGTCGGCGAAGGTGAGCTCTCCTCGATGGACACGATCAAACGGGATCAGTTGCGGGATCCGCGTCCCGGCGTACTCAGGGTCGGTGCACATCGCTTGGACGGCAGTGTGCTCTAGAGTGTCATCGTGCTGAATGAGGACATCGCCCATGTCGAAGATGATAGCTTTGATGGGCATGCGATCAGTCTACGCGCCTGACGCGCAAGCGGGGAGGCGTTCGTGTGGATCGCGCCCGTCACGGGAGGCACTCCATGGCCACTTCTACCGATAACCAGCGGTTCGTCGACGAGATCACGAAGGAGATCATCGACCCCGGCGTCGACCGGCTCATGGAGAGCCGCTACTTCACGGACCTGCGCGCCGGGGTGCTCACGACCCGACAGCTCGGCGGGTTCGCCATCCAGCACTACATCCACAACATGGCGGTGCTCAAGGGGTTCGCGCTCGTCGCCGTCCAGCGGGCCGCCGATGATCGAGCGTTCATGGCCATGGCCGGAGGGCTCTACGAGGAGTTCACGCACCCGGCGATGTGCAGGAAGTTCGGGCTGGCCCTGGGACTGACGGACGAGGACTTCGACCACGCCCTGCCCGTCTACGGCTGCCTGGTGCACACCGCGGCGACGGTCCACGCCTTCTACCTTGCGAGTCCGGTCGAGGTCATGGCGAACGCGCTCTCCAACGAGACGATGGTGCAGCGCTACGCCGTCGAGTTCGACGGATACTTACGCAAGCACTACGACGTGTCCGAGGAGGGCATGGAGTTCTTCGTCGTCCACAAGGGAGCCGACGTCGAGCACACCGAGCGGGCCGCGAAGGCCATCGCGGAGCTCGCGAGCTCCGACGAGGACCGCGAGCGCGTCCGGGCGGTCTGCCGGAACATGGCGCGCCTCAAGCTGGGCAAGTTCGACGCCATCTACGACGAGTACGCCTAGGCAGGGCACAGCCCTGCACCCACTCGCTGCCGCGCACCCCACGACCGCTCGAAGAGCAAGCGGAGGGTTGCCCACGGGGAAACCCCCGCCGGCGCGTAGGCGTTGCGCCCTCTAGCGGCTCCTGTAGACGTCGGCCGCGTATTGCAGGGCCTCTTCCCTCAGCCCGATGAACTCGGGGTCGGTGACGAAGGAGAAGTACTCCTTCCCCGGCTGCCGGCGGACGTTCTCGGGGACCAATCCCCAGTCGGTCACATCCACCCGGAGCGTCGGGTCCGGAAGCACCTCGGACATTGTGTGCATGAGCGTCTGACCCTCCTGCGAGAGCCACCAGTTGACCCAGAGCTTCGCGGCATTCGGATTCGGAGGGTTCGTCGGGGTGGACAGGATGTCCACGCTGGACGTGGAGCTCACCGTGCCCCCCTCCTTGAAGTCCTTGAGGAGCTCCTTGACCGGCGCTCCCAGGGTGGCCAGGGAGGCGAAGTCCCGCCCGCCACCGCCGACGGCCAGGTAGAACTTGCCCTGGGTGAGACCGTCGACGGTGAACCGCTCGTCGTCGCTGAAGGCCACGCCCAACTCCCGCGAGATGAACCCGTCCACCCACTCCTTGCCGATGTCCGGGTGGACGTACGCGACGTAGTACGTGTCGGTGCCGCCACCGCCGGAGATGGGGATGTGCGAGACGATCTTGCCCTTCCACCTCGGGTCCAGGTAGTCGAACACGGAGTTGATGCTGTCCAGGTCCTCCTGGGTCACCAGGTCCGTGTTGTACCACGCCGCGATGGGATTCGGGCTCGCGCCAGCGGCGAAGGCGAAGACGAACTGCTGCTGCGGGTCCGAGTACGAGTGCTTGCCTCCGACCCAGAGGGACTGGTCCAGCACCTCCGGGAGGATGAACAGGTCGGCGACGGGGTTCAGTGCGCCCGAGGGGGCCAGTCTGGTGATCGTCGACGTGTTACCCCCGTAGTGGACGTCGACCAGGTACTGCCCGGCGTTCTGCTCGGCCAGGATCCGTTCCACGTGCGTGCCGCCGCTCCCCGTGGCGACGACGGTCCTGATGCCGAACTTTTCCTCCCAGAAGTCGGCGAGCGGCCGGAAGTTCCTCCCGGCGGACCCGCCGAACGTCATGACGATCTCGCCCTCGGCTTGCGCGGCCTTGATCAGCTCGTCCCATTCGATCTGGAACAAGGCGGCCGCATCGAGCGTGGGCGCCGCCTCGGGGAGCGGCGTGGCGGTCGGCGCCGACGTGGGCGTGGGATCGGCGCCGCAGGCCGCCAGGGTCAGCGCCATCACCGCAACGGTCACGCTCAGTAGTCCGAGCTGCTTCGCTGGCATGCCATGTCCTCCCGGCCGTCGAGGGTGCCTGACCCTGATAGAGGGTCCGGGGCGCATCCTGCGTGCGCCATCGGCTCACGGTTGGGGCGCATTCTACAGCGTCGGGCAAAACGCGGGGATAACAGCGCTCGGAGCCGCCTCGAAGGGCCGGACCCGGCTTCCAGCGCCCTCGTTGCTCTCGGATCCGTCCCTCAGCGCAGCGCACAGGGGATGGGGAGAGGGCCGGCCGCCCTACTCCACGTAGGCGACGGCCTCGATCTCCAGCATGAACTCGGGGCGCGCCAGGCGCGCGATCACGACCAGCGTGCTGGTCGGCGGCGCGTCGCCGAACCGGCCCGCCCGCGCCTCGCGGATCGCCTCCAGGTTCTCCTCGCCAACGACGTAGACGGTGGTCTTGACGACGTCGGAGAGCTTCCCACCCACCGACGCCAGCGCCGTCGTCAGGTTCTTGAAGACCTGGGCCGTCTGCGCCACCGGGTCGCCGACGCCCACCACGTTGCCGTTCTCGTCCGAGGCCGTCTGCCCCGCGATGGTCACCCACGGGCCCACCTTGATGACGTGCGTGTACCGGTTGCCGTTGGGGGACATGCCCGCCGGCTGTAGACGCTCCACCGTTGCCATGTCTTGCCTCCTTCTTCGTTCGTCTGATCCAAACTTGCTCGGCCCGGTCGACAACAGGGCGCGATGGATCGCGCCCCTACACCGTCCCACCTGGGAGGAGCCGCGCGGCCCACGCGTCGTAGCCACGCTCCGCGAGGCGCTCCCGGAGCGCTTCGGCCTCCGTCTCGCCGGCCGCCAGCGCGAACATCGCCGGGCCAGACCCGGAGAGCAGCGCGCTCGCGCCGGCATCGGCGAAGGCCGCCCGCAACCCCTCGTACGAGGGGTACGCAGCCGGCGCCACCGCCTCGAACGCGTTGTACAGCGCGCCGCCAAGCGCCTCGCCGGCCCTGAGCCTGCGCGCGACCTCGCCCGTCGGAGCCCCGTCCGAGAAGTGCTGCGGGCCGAGCATGCCGTACATGCGCTCCGTCTTCCCGGCGGCTGCCTCCTCGGGCACGACGACGACGACGAAGCGCTCCACGGGCTGCGGGAGCGGCGTGAGCTCCTCGCCACGGCCCGCCGCCAGCGCCGTGCCGCCACGCAGGAAGAACGGGACGTCGCTCCCAAGGCGGGCCGCCAGCCTGGCCAGGGCGTCGTCCGACAGGTCGATCTCCCAGAGGTGCCGCAGGCCGAGCAACGCGCCCGCCGCGTCGCTGCTGCCCCCGCCTAGGCCCGCCGCCACGGGGATGCGCTTGCGCAGCACGATCGCGGCGCCCGCTCCGGCGGGGGCCACGTCCCGCAGCAGCGCCGCCGCCCGGAGCACGAGGTTGTCCTCGACCGGCGCGGCCCCCTCCGGCTCGACGGTGAGCGAGAGACCGCCAGCCTCCCGCAGCTCGATCTCGTCGGCGATGTCCACGGCGGCAAGCACGGTGCGCACCTCGTGATAGCCGTCGGCACGGCGCCCAAGCACCTCGAAGGACAGGTTGACCTTGGCGGGGGCCCGGAGGCGAATCACGCGGCGATTCTAGCAGGGCGCACGGTGTGCGCCCTCGCCCCACATCGACCGGGAACGCTCAGCCCTTGGCCGTCCACCGTCGCCAGGCGCGGTACAGCGCTGCCCACTCCGCCATCGACAGCGACTCGGCGCGGCGCTTCGGGTCGATCGCAGCGCCCGCCAGCAGCGCCTCGGCCTCCGCCGGGGGGACGCCGAGGCCACCCGCAAGGGCGTTCCGGAGCTGCTTGCGCCGCGCGCTGAAACCGGCGCGCGCCAGGTAGAAGAAGGCGGCCGTGTCGTCCACGCCCTCGGCCGGGCGGTCGTAGACGTCGATGGCGACGACGGCCGAGGTCACCTTGGGCGGCGGGACGAAGGAGCCGGGGCGCACCAGGCGGACCGTGCGCGGCCGGCCGAAGAGCTGGACGCCGAGCGAGGCCAGCGACATGGAGCCGGGCTCGGCGCACATGGCGTTCGCGACCTCGCGCTGGACCAAGATGGCGGCTGCGGTCGGCGGGCAAGCGCTCTCCAGGAACGTGCGCAGGATGGGCATGGCCGCGTAGTACGGCAGGTTGCCCAGCAGCTTGTAGGGCACGCAGCCGCCGAGGAGCGCCGCCGCGTCGGCCCGCCGGGCGTCGGCGTGCAGGAGCTCGACGTTCGCCGCGATGGACGGGCGGAGGACGTCGATGAGGTCGTGGTCGATCTCCAGCGCGACGACGCGCTCAGCGCGCTCCGCGAGGATCTGCGTGAGCGAGCCGCGGCCGGGCCCGACCTCGATGACGATGTCGCCAGGGCCAACGCCTGCCGCATCGGCGATGGCGCCGAGGATGTTGCGGTCGGTCAGGAAGTGCTGGCCGAACTTCTTCTTGGGTGCGGCATCTCCAGCCATCGCAGGACCCCTCACGTTCGCCTCACGGGCACTCGCTGCCGCTCAGCCTCAGCATCCCGGCGAGCGCCCAGCCGGGCTTGCCGACGAGCGCCGGCTGGCGCGAGCGAGTGGGTCAAGGGCTACGCCCTTGTGTGGCCGTGCACCTCCCGTCGAACTGGTGGCCCGGCACTTGGCCCATTGGACCGGACTCGAGCCAGGCTTGTCTGCGGCACCCGGAGCGATCCGCTTACCGCTGCTTCCTTCCGGACCTGACGGGGTTCACGAGTCTCCGCCGCGCAGGGCCCAG
>JADFQE010000021.1 GCA_022561985.1 Chloroflexota bacterium | reverse complement strand
CCAACGGCATCGAGGTACGGTTGTGCTGGAGAGTGCGGCGGCCGATACGAGCAGGGGGCCACGGGCACGCGGGTTGCCTGCCGATGGGCAGAACGGGTAGTCTTGCCGCTAGCTTGGACACGGGTTGGCTTGCGTGGCGAGCGCTCCCGTGCGGGAACGCACGTACCCACACGTACCCAGAGGACGGGCGTGGGGATCACGCAAACGAAGTGAGGATGAGGAAATGCAGAAGACCAGAGCCATCATCGGCCTCCTAGCGGCGTTCGCCGTCCTGGGCCTCCTCGCCGCTTGCGGTGGGAGCGAGCCAACGCCCACGTCCACCGCGCCGGCGCCGACACCGACGGACGGGCCACCCACGGCGACGCCGACGGCGCTGCCGCCCGGCGTGACCGCGGAGCCGACGCCGACGTCGTCGGGGCCCTCGGCCGCGGACATCTTCGAGGCCGAATGGGCCGAGCTGATCGTCGCGGCCCAAGCCGAGGGGCAGCTCGTCCTCGCCCTGGGCGGCTCCGATTCCCGCACCGGCCGTTTCGCCTTCGAGGACTTCAAGCGGCAGTTCGGGATCGAGATGGTCACGAGCAGCGGCAGCGGCTCCGACAACGCCAACCGGATCCTGGCGGAGTACTCGCGGGGGGTCCACACCGTTGACGTGGTCACCGTGAGCGGCGCGTCGCTCGAGCGGCTGCGCTCCGCCGAGATCCTCACACCCGTAGCGGACTGGCTCATCCGTCCCGACGTGATCGACCGCTCGGTGGGCTGGTACCTCAACGAGACGATCTGGTCCGACCGGGACCGGAAGTACGTCATGGCGGACTCGCTCGCCGTCGGGACCATCGGCTCCATCTGGTACAACACGGACAACGTCACCCAGGAAGATCTGGACCTGATCGACAACTACACGGACCTGCTCCGCCCCGAGTTCAAGGGCAGGATGGCCATGCGCGCGATGAACAACCCCGGCGGCAAGTCGGTGATCGCGCGGCTCTGGCTCACCCCAGGGCTGGGCCCCGAATTCCTCGAAGCCATCCACCGGGACACCGACATCGACCTCGTGATCCCCGAGGGGGACAAGGCGCTGGCCGAGGGTGTGGCGAACGGCAAGTGGGACTTCGGCATCTTCGGCGGCGGCCGGGACTTCCGGGCGCTTGAGGCCCTCCAGCTCCCGGTGCGGGAGCTCACGCTCACCAAGCAGGTCGGCGCCCTATCGACCGAGCTCTCGGGCGGCAACGCCATGCTGAAGAGCCCCCCGAACCCGAATGCCGCCAAGCTGTTCCTCAACTGGTGGTACTCGCAGGAGGGCCAGACGGCGGACGTCGAGAGCGTCTCGGCCTATGGGCCCATCGGCAGCGTGTCGCTCCGGTCCGACGTCACCCAGGGGACCTTCCCCGACCACCTCTGGGACGTCGTTCAGCAGATCCCTGGGTGGAGGGCCGACGGGACGCTCAACGAGCGGTTGGTCGTCTTCGAGGATAACGACGAGTGGTTCGAGGTCCGGGACGCGACTGAGAAGTTCTTCAACGACCTGTACATCGAGCTCGGTTACGACGCGTTCGTGAACTTCTAGAGAACGGCTCGATCAAGATCGAATGGTGCGGCCGTCTCCGTGGAGACGGCCGCACTGACATCAGGAGAGCCGCGTGGCGCAGCAGGTAACGACGCAGGATCGCACGGGCCGGATAGCCATGTTCATGCGTGCCGAGACCGGCACGTTCATCATGGCGGCCGTCATCTTGGTGCTCGGGTTCTACCTGATGTTCCCGGTCATCCTGATGCTCGTCTTAAGCTTCAACGTGGCGGACGACTTCCTCATCCCGCCGATCGTCTGGGGAGTGGGCAACTGGACGCATTCGTTCCGAGACCCACGGCTCCTCGAAGCGCTCTACAACACCTTCGCCCTCTGGTTCATGAACTTCATCGTGAGCTTCCCCCTGGGTGTGGCCATCGCGCTCATCCTGGCCCGCACGCGCATCCCCTTCACCCACGGGCTGGAGTATCTCTTCTGGATCTCCTTCGTGTTCCCGGGGCTTGCGAACACCGTCGGATGGATCATCCTCCTCGACCCCGACGTGGGATGGATCAACAAGTGGCTGGAGACGCTGCCCTTCATCGATAACGGGCCCTTCAACATCTTCAGCTTCTGGGGGATCGTCTGGACCAAGCTCCAGTCGGACAGCGTCTCTTATTTCGTGATCCTGCTCACGCCGGCCTTCCGGAACATGGACCAGGCGCTGGAGGAGGCGGCCCGCGTCTCCGGTGCTTCCAAAATGGGCGCCATCTTCAGGGTCACGCTGCCGGTGATGATCGGCCCGGTCGTGCTGGTGCTCGCGCTCCAGCTGCTCCGGATCTTCAGCGGCTTCGAGACCGAGTGGATCCTGGGTGCGAGCTGGGGTTTCTTCGTCTACTCCACGCTGATCTTCTCGCAGACCTCCCAGTTCATCCCCCAGTACGGCAGTGCGATCGTGCTCGCCAGCATGACCATGGGGATCATCGCCGTGATCTTCCCCATCCAGCGCTGGATCACCCACCGCCGTCAGTACACGACGCTCACCGGCACCTTCAAGCCGGGGCTGATTGAGATCGGCAACTGGCGGTGGGTGTTCCTGGGCGCCATCCTGTTCCTCTTAACCATGTTCACCGTCCTGCCCTTCACCGTCGTCATCGTGGGCAGCTTCATGTCACGGGTCGGCTTCTTCAACGCCGTGCCCCTGTGGACCACGACGCACTGGGTGGAGGTTTTCACCGATCCGCTGTTCGCGCGTGGCCTGCGCACGACCACCATCCTCGCGGTGGCCGCGGGGATCGGCAGCCCGTTGATCTTCTCGATGATCGCCTACCTGCTCGTCCGCACCCACTGGCGGTGGCGGCGCATCCTGGACGGCACCATCTGGGTCTCGGCCGTGTTCCCTGGGATCATCTCGGGGCTGGGACTGCTGCTCATGTTCCTCACCGTCCCCGGCCTCCGGTGGCTCTACAGCTCCATCTGGGCGCTGATCCTCGTCGTGCTGATCGCCGGCAACACCACCGGCACCAACATCTTCAAAGGCGTCATGATCCAGCTCGGGAGCGACGTGGAGGAGGCGGCCCGCGTGTCGGGCGCCGGCTGGCTCAGGACGTACTTCACCATCGTCGTCCCGCTGCTCATGCCGACCATGGTCCTGATCGGCATGCTGAATTTCATCGCCGCCGCCTCGACCACGTCGAGCATCATCCTGCTCGCATCGAGGGACACGATCACGCTCTCGATCCTCGGCCTCGAATGGGCCTCTCCGGAGCTGGGCCGGACGGAGAACGCCGGCATCATCAGCCTGGTCGTCATGGTCTACACGCTGACCCTCGCCCTGATCGGCCGCCACTACGCCCTCAAGATGGGCGTCCGGCACGACCGGGTCGCCAAGAAGTTCGGCATCGCGAGCAAGTCGACGACCCAGACGCGCGCCTGACCGGCGCCGCGCCCCACGTTCCCGAGGAGGCAGGCATGCAGAAGAAGGCCGACCCGTGGAAGGACTACTGGTGGATAGTTCCGCGCTACGAGCGCTGGATCGAATCGCTCGAGATCCCCATCCACCGGACCTACTACGTGGAGGACCTGCGCACCATCGAGGTCGGTCCCTGGGAGGACCGCGAGTGCAACGCGGCCGTCGTCATCCTCGAGGGCAACAAGGACTTCATGGAGACGCGGATCACCGAGATCCCGCCGGCTGGGAAGGTGCGGGCGACCAAGTTCGCGATGGACGACATCATCTACGTGCTCTCCGGGTACGGGATGACCACCGTGTGGGCGGGGGAGGGCGGGAAGAAGCGGACCTTCGAGTGGCAGCCCCACTCGCTGTTCTTCATCCCGCGCAACTACACCTACCAGCTCTCGAACGCTCAGGGCCACGAGCCCGCCCGGCTGCTGCACTACAACTACCTGCCGATGGCGATGTCCATCATCCCGGAGCCGGAGTACTTCTTCGAGAACCCCGCCCTGGAGCCCACCACCGACATCATGGGCGGCGAGGAGCACGACCTCTACTCCGAGGCGAAGTGGGTGCAGGGCGCACGGACCCGCCGCTCCGGCGGCTGGGTGGCGAGCTTCTTCCCCGACCTCATGTCCTTCGACAAGGTCCACTCCAACGAGCACCTGGGGGCCCTGCCGAACCTCTCCTACTGCCTGCCGAACATCACCTCCCTCAAGATCGGGGGCCGTGTGCTGCCCTCGGGCACCTACAAGCCTGCGCACTACCACGGCGCTGGGGCTGTGATCGTGATCCCCGGCGGGGAGGGCTTCTCCCTCATGTGGCCCGTGTTCGACGACTCGGCGGAGAAGATGGTCGTGCCCTGGCACGAGGGGAGCATGTTCGGCCCGCCGAACCTGTGGTACCACCAGCACATGAACACCGGCCCCACCGACACGCGCTACATCACGCTGCACCCGGCGAGGCACATCGAGCCCTCGTATTCCGGCAGCGGCATCCCCTTCACGCGTGAGGACCCGTGGGTCCGCCAGAGATTCGAGGCGGAGCTTGCCAAGCGGGGGGTGAAGAACCAGATGCCCCCCGAGCTGTACACCGACCCGGACTTCAAGTGGGGCCCCCCCCGCGCCGATTAGATCGGGATACCGCACGCCCAGGCCCGCGGCCGCCATCCGGCCCCGCAGGCCTGAACTTGCCAAACCACCCGAGCGTCAATAGACTCGCGCAGGGGCCAGTGGGACGCTCCGAACACACGCACTGCCCGTCGATACCTGGCCTGGAGGTCATTGGATGTTCTCTTTGAAGCGATTGAGTCTCCTCATGCTGCCCGCCGTCCTCATGTTGCTCGTCGCGGCATGCGGCGATGACCCGACGCCAACCTCGCCGCCGGCGCAGCCGACAGGCCCGACGCCGACGCCGACGTTCGCGCCCCGGCCCACGCCGACGCCGACCGTGACGCCGACGCCCGTGCCCGCGCCGCAGGTGCCCATCACCTGGGTGATCAACCGCTACGAGATCGAGAACGAGAACACCTGGGAGGTGCGCATCGGTGGGACGGCCAAGTGGGGCTACTCGGCCGACGACCGGGTCAACAGCAACGAGGGCGACGGGATCGTCATGACGATCCGGCTCGGCGACTCCATCTACATGGAGGAGCTCCGCTCCAGCTCCAGCGGCAACACAAGGGCGCACAACTTTACGATCGTCGACTTAGGCATCGACGAGGTGCTGACCCCCGGAGGGCGGTTCCCCTTCACCATCACACCTGAGGCGGTCGGCGAGTACGTCATCACCGACTCCTCCGACCCCGGCCCCGGTGAGCACGGCAAGGCCAAGATCGTCGTGATCGAGGCCGGCGCCTTCGTGCCCGGCTCGGGACTCCAGCTCTCGACCGAGGACTTCCTGGCAAGCCGGGAGGCGGAGCAGGCGGGCGAAGAGGGCATCATCGACATCGAAGCCATCCGGTACGAGGACGGCTCCATCGAGCTCCGGATCGGCCCCAACCCACGCCTGGGCTACGAGGCCAACGCCCGCATCAGCTCCAACGAGGGCGACGGCTGGATCATCAAGCTCGAGATCGGCGACAAGCTCATCGTCGGCCGCATCAGCCAGAGCGGCAGCCGCAGCTCCACCCCCCACTCCTTCACGATCCCGGATCTGGGGGTGAACTTCCCGCTGGACGAGCTCGAGGCCGGCGGCAACGTGGAGCCGTGGACTTTCACCTTCTTCGACGAAGGCGCTTATGCCATCGTCGACGCCCACGGCGACGACCACGGGAGCGCGATGATCATCGTCGGCAACCCCGTGATCGGCGGAGGACCCGCGCCCGTGGTCTACACGCTGGATCAGATCCGGCTGCGGGACAACGCCATCGAGCTCCGCATCGGCGACAAGGACGCCTTCGGCTACCCCTCGGGTGAGCGCGTCACGACCGCGGGTGGGAACGACGTCACGATCACCATCAACGTGGGGGACTCGCTCGTCTTCCCCGCCGGCTTCACCGGCAGCAGCAGCAGCACCGCGGCGCACTTCCTGACCATCGACGAGCTCGGGATCGACATCGAGGTCGCGATCGGCAACAGAGAAACGGCCCTCGGGTTCATCATCGAGCCCACCGAGCCGGGCACCTACCGGATCTACTGCTCGGCCCACCCCGACGACACCCACGGCGGAGAGATGATCCTCGTCGTCGAAGTCGCGGAGGGGGCGGCGCCCAAGCCCGTGGTCTACACGCTGGACATGCTCCGGATCCGGGACGGGCTCTTCGACGTCCGGATGGGCGACACGGCGTACTGGGGCTACGACGCCGGGATGCGCGTCGAGAGCGGCCCGTACGAGGGCAAGCCCGGCCAGGACGTTCTCATCACCATCAACGTGGGTGACTCCATCGTGTTCGAGAACGGGGTGAACGGGAGCAACGGCAACACGCAGACCCACTTCCTGACCATCGACGAGCTGGGCATCGACCTGGAGTTCGCACCCGGTGAGTCGACGGACCCCGGCTACACCATCGCGCCGACCGAGCCCGGCACCTACCGGATCTACTGCTCGGCCCACCCGGACGACCACGGGAAGGTCACCCTCGTCGTGAATGCCGTGTCGGTGGGCGGAGGACCCGCGCCGGTCGTCTACACGCTGGACAAGATCCGCATCCGCGACGGGCTCTTCGACGTGCGGATGGGCGACACGACCGCGTGGGGCTACGACGCGGGCTCACGCAACGAGAGCGGCCCGTACGAGGGCAACCCAGGCGCGGACGTCTTCCTGGTCATCAACCTGGGCGACTCCATCGTCTTCGAGGACGGCATCGACGGCAGCAACGGCAATGCCGAGACCCACTTCTTCACCGTCGACGAGCTGGGGATCGACATCGAGCTTGCGCCCGGCACGTCGACGGACCCCGGCTTCACGCTGGCCCCGACCGAGGCCGGGACCTACAAGCTCTACTGCTCGGCCCACCCGGACGACCACGGTCTCGTGTTCCTCGTCGTCGTCGACCAGGCGGCGGCGCCGGCCTCGCCCGCCACGTACACGCTGGACATGATCCGCATCCGGGACGGGCTCTTCGACGTGCGGATGGGCGAGACGGCGTACTGGGGCTACGACGCCGGGATGCGCGTCGAGAGCGGCCCGTACGAGGGCAAGTCCGGCCAGGATGTCTTCATGACCATCAACGTGGGCGACTCCATCGTGTTCGAGACCAGCGTGAACGGGAGCAACGGCAACGTTGACACCCACTTCCTCACCATCGACGGGCTGGGGATCGACCTGGAGTTCCCGCCCGGAACGGCGACGGACCCCGGCTATACGCTGGCGCCGACCGAGGCCGGGACCTACCGGATCTACTGCTCGGCGCACCCCGACGACCACGGGAACGTGTTCCTCATCGTGCAGTGACCGGCCCGATAGGCACGTGAACGAGGACGAAGGGGCGCGATCGATCGCGCCCCTTCGCTGTGTCCGGAGACGGCGGGCCTCGGCGCTTGGACGGCCCGTTTCGGACGCGGTACCATGGCGGCGCGTTGTGATCAGCGCATCCGATGGGCGTGAAAGGCGAGGTGCGAGCGTGGCCGAGACCGAAGCGAAGCGGATGACAGGGTTCAAGTACGAGCCGCCGGCGAGTCTGGACCGCCCCAAGAGGACGGTGCAGATAACGAATACGGCCCTGCTCCGGGTCGGCGTGCAGGTGGTGCGGAAGGACGGTGGCGAGACGAACATGCACGCCCACCCGAGCCTGGACTCGACGTGGATGGTGCTCGCCGGCCAGGCGAGGTTCTACGGCTACGGCGACGTCGTCATCGCCGAGCCCGCCAAGCACGAGGGCGTGAACATACCGCGCGGCGTCCCCTACTGGTTCGAGGCGATCAGCGACGAGCCGCTGGAGATCCTGCACATCACCGCCACCGACCCCACCGCCACGAACGAGCGCGTGAACTACGCAGAACGGACCGCGGAGCGGCAGAAAGACCGCCCCAGCGGCCGCCTGGCGAGCGACGAGGAGCGCCAGGCAGCAACAAGGGCATAGCCCTTGACCCACACAAGGGCACAGCCCTTGACCCACAACGGGTAGCGCCGCCGGCTTCGGTGCATCGCGTCGTTCAGCAGCGTTCACGCTCACTGCACGCCCCGAGGCTCCAGGTTCACGAGGGCGGCAGGGGCCCCGGATAGCGTACGCACACGTCCAAGCACGTCCGTGGAGGCATCCCGCATGCTCACCCAAGAAGAGAACGAGCTGCTGACCGGTGTCGGTCCTGAGACCCCCGGCGGGCAGCTCCTGCGCCGCTACTGGTTCCCCGTCGCCGTCACGCAGCAGCTCAACGACCAGTCCACCGCCTTCGTCCGCCTCCTCGGCGAGGACCTCGTGCTGTTCAAGGACAAGAGTGGCCGCGTGGGGCTCCTCGCCGACCACTGCTCGCACCGCGGCGCCTCGCTGCTCTACGGTCGGGTCGAGGAGCGCGGCATCTCGTGCGCCTACCACGGGTGGCTCTACGACTGCGAGGGCAACATCCTCGAGACGCCGCCCGAGCGCAACGACGCCATCATGAACTCGGTCAAGCAGACGGCCTACCCGGTGAAGCAGTTCATCGGCATGTACTGGGCCTACCTGGGCCCGGCCCCGGCGCCCGAGATACCGCACCTGGACGTCTGGGTCCGCAAGGACGGGAAGCGCCATCTGTTCCTGCACCCGACCATGGACTGCAACTGGATGCAGGCGCAGGAGAACTCCCTGGACCCAACGCATGCGCCGATCCTGCACCAAGATGCGGTGAACCGGAAGTACCTGCCCCTCGACTCGACGCGCGGCTTCATCGACGACATGACGGGCTTCGAGTTCACCGAGACCTACTACGGCATCATGAAGGACGAGATCTTCGGGCCCGACTACGTGGAGCAGCACCCGATCATGTTCCCCAACGTCCTGCGGGTCCACGCGGGAACGGAGATCCGCGTGCCCGTCGACGACACGCACACGAGGATCTTCGAGGTCTACTTCGACCTCGACCCAGACGGCGCCCTCCACGACGACGACGAGCTCGAGCTCCCGGTGGAGACCGGCGCTCCGTACAAGGAGCCCGCCGGCGCGCTGCACCCGTTCGCCCGGATGATCATGGACAAGGTGCCGCAGCAGGACCAGGCGATGTGGGAGACGCAAGGGCCTCGCTACGACCGCTCCACGGAGCACCTGGCCTACTCGGACCGTGGCGTCAGCATGCTGCGGAAGATGATCTTCGACAACATCGTGAAGGTCCAGGAGGGCGGGGACCCCAAGGCCGTGTTCCGGGACCCTGACCACCCGATGATCGACACGGGGCTGACCCACGCGGCCACGCACCGCAAGCCACTGGGCCGCGCCACGCGCACCTACGAGGTCGCGACGGGCAAGACCATGCCCGCCGGCTTCACGCGCTGACGCTCAAGCGCCCGCGTCTTTAGGTGTCGCGCTCGCTGGTCGGGCCGACCTCGCCGGTGCACCACGGGATGAAGGCCTTCATGCGGCAGGGCGCGCCGTGCTCGGCGAGGACCTTCTCGAACATCTCGTGGGTCTCGTGCGGCTCGTCCTCGTACTCGACCTGCAACCGTCCCGTCGGGTTCTCGTCGCTCGCCTCGCCCGAGCCTGGTGCGCCGGTCCCGGCGCGCATCGCGAGGTAGCGGGCCGGCTCGGTCCCCGTGTTGAAGTGCTGATGGAAGGTCGCGCCGGCCGGGATGGCGATCATCGCCCCCTTCTTCCAGTCCGCCCTGATCCGCTCCTTGCCCTCCCACCACAGCAGCGAGAAACCGACGCCGCCGAGGATGAGCAGGTGGGCGCCCGGCCCGTGCCGGTGTGCCTTCTTGTAGGTGCCCACGGGGAACTCGGAGATGTGGGACTTGGTCACGTTCCCGGCGAACTCGAAGTGCGTGTTGATGCCCCCCGCCCCCCGGGACACGTACTCGTAGAGCGGCATCGTGTCGGCGTTGGGAACGAAGTTGGTCACCCACGTCGTGTTGAGCGTCTTGCGGTTCCCCTGCTTGTAGAGCTTGCCGGCGCCGGAGAAGAAGTCGGTGTCGCCCTCGGAGTAGCGGTCGGTGAAGTGGAAGGGGTTGTTGAAGATGAAGTCCATGTTCCGCCACTGACGCATCACCGGCGGCGCGTTGGTCGTCGAGAGGTACCGCGCGGGCTCCGAGCCCGAGGCGTTGAAGTGCTGGTACCAGGTGTTGAGCGGGATCACGATCAAACTCCCGGCGTGCCACTCGAAGGTCTGCTTGTGCTTCTCGTCCATCCAGATGCTCGTCGCGCCCCGCCCGGAGACGATGTACGAGTACTCCTCGTACATGTGGTGCTCGGGCTCGGACTTGCCGCCTGGGCGGATCTCGATCAGGTGGGCGTCGTTGGGGGGTGCCGCGATCGGTATGTTGATGATGGCGCCCGAGCCGCCCTTGCGCTCCCAGGGGCCGAGCTCGACCGCGCTCAGGTCCTCGAAGACGTACTGCTCGATGCGTTTGACGCCCTCGGCCTCGATCCACTCCAGGTAGGGGTCGTGGTGCTCGTAGATATCGATGTGGTCCGGCGTCTTCGCCTTCCGGAGCTCGGTGGTCATTGGACACCTCGTTCGGGTTTGTTTCTCCGGACCAGGCCGCCGGGGCCCAGAGCGTCCGGCCAGCGGTGGCGGGTGGGTCAAGGGCAGTGCCCTTGCTAGCCGGGTGCGGCCTCCGCCATGTCGATCTCGATCGATGGCGGCGGCGGCGGCAGCGTACCGCCTGCGTCCGCGGTGTGACGCAGCAGCACCGGGTCGTACTTCTGCGTGTTTCCGGCCCCGATGCGTGGCTTGCGGCCCTGCGTTGCGACCGCCGCAGCCCTGCTGTACACCGGGTCGTTGGCCGCTGCCGGGTCCAGCTCCTCCACCGGCACCACGATGTGGTCGCCGTCGGGGGGCAGCTTGCGGAAGACGTTCATCGGGTCGCCGCCGTCCTCCATGACGGCAAGCTGCTCGAAGAGCATCCGCCGGAACATGATGATGCCCACGTCCGACTGTCCCAGCTTCTCGATGGGGCGCTGCATGATGGGGCCCTGGGAGGTCCACATCATGTTGTCCTGGCCGCTGTTGTTGTCCATCAGCCCCCAGACCGGCTGCATGTCCCCGTCGAGCCCCGGCATCGGCACCTTGTAGACGTTCACGTCGTCCGGATCGTCGCTGGCCTGCTCGCCGTCGCGCGGGGGGCTGTAGCGGTACCAGAGGTAGTAGGTGTGCGTGTCGTCCATGGGCACGCGGATCTGGAAGTGGTCGAGGCCGCCGTGCTCGTAGTTAGGGAAGAGGATCGGGTGCCCGATGCGCCACCCGAGCGAGGTCTCCTCGTCCTCGAAGGCGTAGAGCCGGTGCTTCAGGATCCCGTGCTCGAAGGCGGTGAACCCGACCTTCTTGTGGTGCCGTATCGTCGCGCCCTTGCGCCAGAAGCTCTCGCCCTCCGCGCTGAGCTGGGCCGGGCGCTCGCCCAGCAGGTCGCCGCGGTCGTCCAGGATGCCCATGCGCTCCAGGACGTAGTTGCAGAAGTACTGGTGGTTGTACTCGCCGTGCACCGGGTCCAGCGAGTTCTCCATGATCTGGAGCCAGTTGCACGGCACCACCGCCCAGCCGATCGAGCGCACCACGCCCTTGGCGACGAAGGGCCCCCAGTGGGGGAGCACCGGCGCCGGTGCCGGGCCGAGGTAGGCGAAGACGAGCCCGCCCAGCTCCGCGACCGGGTAGGCCTTGAGCTGAACGCGGGAGGGGAAGGTGCTCTCCGGCGCCTCGGCCGGCATCTCCAAGCACTGGCCGCTCGCGTCGTAGAGCCAGCCGTGGTAGGGGCAGCGCAGACCGTTGTCCTCGGGGATGCCGTAGAGCAGGTGGACGCGGCGGTGCGCGCAGGAGGCCTCGAGGAGTCCGAGGGTGCCGGAGCGGTCCTTGTACAGCACCAGGTCCTCGCCGAGGAGGCGTATCGCCTTGGTCGGGTTCGTGGACAGCTCCGCGTAGGCGGCGATCGGCTGCCAGTAGCGGCGCATCAGCTCGCCCATCGGCGTGCCCGGCCCCACCAGCGTGAGGCGCTCGTTCTGCTCGGCGGTCAGCATGTCTGCTCCTCCCCGGTGCTCGTCGGGTTCCGCGCCCGATCAACCGGACCCAACACTACCAGGCTTGCATGGGGCACGCTCGACGGCCCGGCATGCCCACCGTGGGTCGCTGGATGCATCGGCGCTCCCCCATATAGGTGCAGCGCTACATGGGTGCGGGGCCGTGCCCTGCTAGAGGTACCCGCAGTCGCGCCAGACCTGCTCCGCCGCGGGGTGCAGCGGCACGTCCAGCGGTGCGTCGGGCGCGTCGCGGCACATCCGCTCCAGCGGCAGCGGGAGCTTGCCGCTGCCCTCCCAGGGTATGCGGTCCTTCCGCGCTTCGAGCGCCCGGCAGAAGGCCGTCACGAACGCCTCGGGCGCCGCGGCGCCCGTGTAGATCGGCCAGCCGCTGAAGTCGACGGTGGGCACGTCGGCGCCGAGGTCGGGGAAGCGGGACGCCGCGAGCACCCCCGGCCTGAAGCCTTGGGCGGCCAGGTGCGCCATCGGCTCGCCGTCCACCGGCAGGAACCGCATCCCCATGCCCGCCGCACGGCCCACCCACGTGTTCACGGCCTCGTCGAAGACCGCGTCCACCTCGCCCCGCTCCACGGCCCCCAGGCGCGTGGGGTGGTTCGGGAGCGGCTGGTCGTGGGACACGTGCCCGCCCCACCGCTCGATGTCGTCGAGATCGAACCCGTAGGCCTTGAGCACCTCGTTGGCGAGGAGCGCCGTGGAGGGGTCGTGGGAGCCGCGCACGGAGAGGCGCAGCGGTATCTGGCGTTCCGCGATCTCCGCGAGCGAGCTCACGCCCAGGGCCGCGGTCACGGCGAAGGCGAGCTGGTCGTCGGAGGGGATCACGCCGATCGCGGCGAGTGGCTGGGGCTCCGTGAACGGGCCGGTGCCGCGGACGGCCAGCGTGAGCATGGCGGACGGATTCAGCATGGCGGCGTGCACCTCGCCGCGGGCGACCGAGGGGATCACGGCCGGGTCCTGGGTCCCGATCAGCGAGAAGGACCCCTCGGTCGTCCCTCCGGGGGCATCGAGCGTGAGGCGCGCGCGCAGGAACGGCCACCCCTCGGCCCCCATCATCTCCGAGGCCGCTTCGAGCATGAGCCTGGGCCGGATGATCGTCGGTGTGATCCGTGCGGATGGCGTGGTCATAGTTCCCTCCAATATGCAGGGCCGTTCCCTAGGGCCGTACCCAGGCGCATGATAGCCGCACCTGGCGCACCACGCCTGGCGCGCTGTTGGCGGCGCCCCTGCGTGAGGCGATTCGCGCTCAGAGGTGGTAGAGTTCACGGGTCACCGGCCCGCAGTCGCGGATGGCGGGATCACGCAGCAAAGCGCCCATCGATGGCGAGGAGGTCACCCTCTCATGGCAAGGGACTACCGGATCGTCTCAGCGGACACCCACCTGCAGATCGCCGCGGAGCGCTGGACCGGGCGCATCCCGGCCAAGTACCGGGACCAGGCGCCTCGCACCGTCCAGATGCCCGATGGCGGGGACGCCACCCAGATCGGCGAGAAGCGCTCGATCTTCCACGGAGGGCTCAGCGGCCGGCCCTACTCGGACCGCTCGCCCAACGGCGGCCGCTTCGAGACCGCACCCGGCGTCGGCAGCCCCGAGCAGCGGCTGAAGGAGCAGGACATAGACGGCATCGACGGCGAGATCATGTACACCTACCCCGCGGGCGTCTCCTACTACAAGGGGATCAAGGATCTCAACGCGTACAAAGCAACGGTCCACGCGTGGAACGAGTTCCTCGCCGAGGAGTACTGCGTGGTGGCCCCCCAGCGGCTGATCGGCATGGGCATGCTGCCGGATACCGGCGTCGAGGACGCCATCGGCGAGATGGAGTACTGCGCCCGCACGGGGATGAAGGGCGTGTATCTGTCCACCTTCCCGAACGGGTCGGCGATCCCGACGCCGGAAGACGACCGTTTCTGGGCAGCCGCCCTCGACCTCGACATGCCGCTGACCGGGCACGTCTCCTTCGGTGGGTTCGGCGCGGGGCGCCCCATGTACCCCTTCGCGCCGGACCAGGACCCGAACGACGTGGCCTCGGGCGTCGATCCCTTCTCCAAGTTCGCTCAGTACGCGGTCCGGGGCGCTGGGAACGCGCTCCAGATGATCTTCACCGGTGTCTTCGACCGCTTCCCGAAGCTGCAGATCTACTTCGCCGAGACCCAGGTCGGCTGGATCCCCCACTTCCTCGACATCCTCGACGACCAGTACGAGCGCCACATGCCCTGGGCGGACCGCATGGGGCTGATGAAGTCGCTCGACCGCATGCCCAGCGAGTACGTCCGCGAGCACTTCTCGTGGGGGTTCATGCGCAACTCCTTCGGCGTGCGCTCCCGCCACGAGATCGGCGTGGAGAACATGTTCTGGTCCACCGACTTCCCCCACGCCGAGAGCGACTGGCCCGAGTCCCAAGCCGGGATCGACGAGGACTTCGTCGGCGTTCCGGAGGACGAGGTCCAGCAGATGCTCAGCGGCAACGTCATCAAGTACTTCAGCCTCGACCCGGCGATCCAGAGCACCGTGGGCCGGAAGGCGGCGGCCGCTTCGTCCTAGAAGCCGCGGGCTCCGGCCGAGGGACCGCCCGCGCGAGAGCGCTAGGGCGCGCCGCCCCGCTGGAGCGCCAGGCTGCGCCGCCCGCGCGAGAGCGCTAGGCCGCGCCGAAGGACCGCCCGGGGATCGGCACGCCGTCCACGTGGTGGTTCTCCGCGCTCTCCCCGAGGATCGGGCTCCCGTCGGGCTTGAGGCGAGTCTCCTGTCCTTCCACGACGTCGCGCTTGGCGCCCACGCGGAGCAGGAACAGGTTGCGCCCGCCCGTGTTCAGGTAGCGGTAGTAGGCGCCCTTCGGGATCATGATGCCCTCGTACTGTCCGAGGGTGGTCCCCGCGCCGGTCTCGTCGTAGAAGGTGACCTCGCCCTCGAGCACGACGAAGGAGTGGTCCTCCTGCGTGTGGGCGTGGACCGCGTTCTCGCCGCCCTCCGCGTTGATCTTGAGGCTCAGCCACAGCAGGTCCGTGCGCGCGAGGTCGATGTTCACGCGCCCGGCCGACAGATAGGGGCCCTTGATCGAGAACGTGGACGTCTTCGGGGCTGCCTTGGTCTCGGTGGTCATGGCTCTCTCCTCGCCGGCCGGTTGAGACGTACTGTACTCGCGTGAGCCCCGTGGGGCAAAAACCCCGGCATACGGGGGCCTCTCGCATACGGTGCGCCACCTGTGTACGCTGGGGCTTCCGGTGCCAGAGTGATTGGATCGTTTGAGGAGGGTGGAATGACCGTCATCGACGCCGATGCACACGTGGAAGAGGGACTGGATACCTGGAAGTACCTGGACCCCGCGTTCCACAAGCAGCGCCCGTTCACCGTGCAGTTCCCGGAGGACACCGTCTTCGGCGCCCACAACGCGGCCTGGGTCATCGACTACAAGATCCGGCTCTACGGCGGCACGCCGACCATCATGAACCGCGCGCAGCAGAAGGGCGCGACGATCCCCGCCCAGGAGATATCGGACGTTGGGGAGCGCCTCGAAGCCATGCGCGCCCAGGGCGTCGACAAGCAGGTGGTGTTCCCGACCATCTGGCAGGGGCCGGTGGCCGAGGACATCGACCTCGAGGCGGCCCTCGCGCGGAGCTACAACGAGTACATGGCGGGCCAGTGCGGGCAGTCCGACGGGCAGCTCTTCTACGTCGCGGTGGTGCCCTTCAGGCAGCCGGCCGCCGCCGCCGAGGAGGTCCGCCGGGTCAAGGCGATGGGCTCCGTCGCCGGACTCTACGTCCACGGCCTCGAGTGGGACATGCCCCTCACGAACCCCGCCTTCTGGCCCATCTACGAAGCGGCCGAGAGCGCCGACCTCCCCCTTGCCATCCACACCGGCAACGGTGCGAGCCCGACCATCAGCCGCATGCTCGAAGGCATCCCCCGCCCCTCGGGGAACGCATTCCCCCAGAGCAACCCGCTGGGCTCCGGTCTCGTGAGCGGCCCCTACGTCCTGTACGCGTTCTCGCAGCTTTTGGGCTCGTCGTTCATGGACGACTTCCCCAAGCTGCGCCTCGGGTTCCTGGAGACGGGCTCGGATTGGACCGTCCGGCTGATGAAGGCGATACGGCGGCGCCGCCCCGATGCGGACCAGTGGCTGGGCGAGCGGGTGTTCGTCTCCTGCGCCGTCGACGACGAGCTCGCCTATACCATCGACAAGCTCGGCGACGACTTCATCGTCACCGCCACCGACTTCCCGCACGGCGACGCCTTCCGGGAGGACCACCTGGCGGAGAGCTTGGAGCGCCGCGGCGACCTGAGCGCGGCGAGTATGGACAAGATCCTCAGCGCCAACCCCCTGCGGCTCTACCACATCTAGCGCCACGCGCGAGAAGCGCATCTCAGGAACGCGAAAGGACCGGCCGACCGCCCCGCGGTCGACCGGTCCCTCGCGCGCTCAGGCCGCGCGCGCCGGGGCGAGCGTCGTGTCTAGCCGTCCGCCCTGAGCCGCCGCCCCACGAACCGCAGGACGCGCTCGTGCTTCTCGCTGTCCGACGCGATCCCATCGATCAGCACCGAGAAGAGCCCCGAGTACACGTCCTTGTACTCCTTCGCGAGCTTCCGGAGGCGGTGGACGCCCTCGCGCTCCTGATCGGCGAGCGTCTCTGCCATCGCGCTCAGACCGGGAGTGGATGGACCTTCGGGAGGACCCAGGCCGAGACCTTCGCCGGGGGTCGCCGGGTCCATCTCCTGCTCGAACTGGACCATCAGACGCTGGAGCAGTCCGTGGTGGTGCTCCTCGTCCTCCAGCACCGCCCGCATCAGCAGCTGCACCACGGGGTCCCCGCTCCCACGCACGAGCTCCCGGTAGGACTCCATGGAGTCCTCCTCGGCCGCGACGTGGTGGCGCATCACCTGCTCCAGCTTCTCCGACAGCGGCTCCCGGTGGGGAGGTGCCGGCGAATGGCTGACGACGTCGATAACTGCCTCCCACAGAGAGCTGCGTTCCATCTGGGTTGTCATGTCGCTCCCCCCTTGTCCGAAGCTTTGCTTCCGGCCACCAAGGCCAAGGTACGCCCCGCGTGTCAACGGGGCGTGAGGTGGAGGCGTGCGGACGTGAAGGGGGCGTGCAGCCCGCCGGAGCTAGTTGCCCACGAGCTCGGTCGCCTGGATCGAGGCCGCGCCCTCCGCCTTGTGGACGTGGACCTGGTCCTCGAAGTGGACCTCGTACTCCGGGCTGTTGGAGCCGTCCACGAAGACCTCGACGATCTCGGCCGTGCCCTTGGGTCCTTCCACCGTTACGAGAACGTGGCGTTCCGTCGTCACATCTGCCTCCTCGATTGGGGATGAGGCCTATCGGGCCTCTGCGGGGTCTCTGCCCTGTGATCGGGGCCGGGTCGGGGTGCAGCCGCTACCAGGCCGCGGCCATCAGCTCCCGCGTCCGTGGGTCGCTGCTCCAGTCCGCGTCCGTGGGGAGCAGAGCGTCGCCCGAGCGCAGGTAGTACAGGGCGCCGTCGGCCGCGGAGGGCGGCTCCGTGCCCTCCATGAGCGCGGAGGCTTCCCTGAGCAGGCGCCGGCGCGTCTTGATGATGCCGACGTCGGAGGTGCCGAGGTGCTCCCGGTGCCGGGGCTCGATGCGCCCCATGCCCTCCTGCACCGAGTAGTCCTCGTCGGCGAGGATCGCGATGCCCGTGAAGCTGCGGTGCTTCTGGTCCTCGCGGTCGATCAGGTAGTCGTTGGCCATGCTGCGCACCGGCCGGTGCTCCGGCCCTGGGCGGAGCTCGGAGTGGATGGCGTAGCCACGGTTCCAGAGCCTGCGCTCCGGGTCCGTGATCGGCCGGTCCAGGTTCCAGACGAAGCTCCAGCGGGCCGTGGTGCCGTCGTCCAGGGGCACGAAGGCGTGGAAGAACTTCTGCTGGGGCCCGAGGCCGGGCGGCATCGTGTAGAAGGGCATCAGGAAGAGGTTGAAGCGCCAGTAGTGCTCGCCCTCCCCCGTGTCGCGCCGCGCGCCCGTCGCCACGCCGTAGTCGGTGTCCTCGGCGAAGAAGCGGGGGTGCCGGTCCCGCGCGTGGTAGATGTCGCGGAGCACGCCCGTGCGCTTGCCCTGCTCGCGCCACGCCTCCGTCCTGCGGAAGGCGTCGAGCGAGGCGTGCAGGAAGTTGGAGTGCGCCGAGTCGATCCCGCCCTCGATCGCCTGCGCGAAGTTGTTCTCCTGCCGGTTCCACGAGACGAACTGGTACGACTCCGGCACGTGGAAGAACTCGAAGTCGGGGAGCTCCGCGTGCGCGCTGGGCGGGCCCATGTAGGTCCAGAGCGTGCCCGCGCGCTCCTCCACCGGGTACGACGTGAGCTTCACCTTGTCCTTGAAGCTGCTGTCCTCCGGCTCGGTGGGCATGTCGACGCAGTTGCCGTGGACGTCGAACATCCAGCCGTGGTAGGTGCAGCGCAGACCGCGCTCCTCGTTGCGGCCGAAGAAGAGGTCGGCCCACCGGTGCGGGCAGTTCCGCTGGATCAGCCCCACCTCGCCGTCCGTGTTGCGGAAGGCGAGCAGGCTCTCGCCAAGGAGTGTGATGCGCACCGGCTCGCCGTCGCGCTCCGGCAGGTCCGTGGACAGGAGGAACGGCATCCAGTAGCGCCGCATCAGCTCCCCCATGGGCGTCCCTGCGCCCACCCGCGTCAGCTTCTCGTTCTCTCCCACACTCAGCATCGCCGTTCTCCTTCGTTGCAGTTGCGCTCTTGCGCTAGACGGGATCGCCGACCGCCAGGCCGGCCTCGATGTACGCCTCGCCGAGGGTTGGATACGCCGTGGACGTGTCGTTGAACCGGACCTGGTACACGGGTGCGACCGCGCCGCCCGCCTCCTCGGCGACCTCCACGATCTCGGCCTTGCCCTTGGGCCCCTCCACGGTCGCGAGCACGGTCTCTTCAGCCATCGGATACCTCCTCGTCGTGCTGATCTGCGGCTCCCCGACCACTCGGGGAGCCGGGCGCCGCCGCCCGAGAGCTCCGCGACGACGTCGGGCTCGCCGGGCGTCAGCCCCCTGAAGGGCCCGCCCGTCTCCGTGTCGCCGGGGTAGACGTAGTGCTCCACCGGCAGCACGATGCACTCGTTCTCGGCCGGGTTGCGGTGGACGTTCATGGGCTCGCCGCCGTCCTCGACGACGCGCATCTGCTGCTCCAGCAACCGGCGGTACATGATGATGCCCACGTCCGAGACACCGAGCCGCTCGGTCGTCCGGTCAGTGACCGGCCCCTGGATCGCCCACGCCGTCTGGTCTTGGCCGAGCACGTAGTCGGCCCTGAACCGGCCGTCGTCGTCGTAGGCGGAGCGCTCCACGAAGGGCACCGGCGAGCCGGTGGCCGGGTCCGCGCCGGCGAGCTCCCGGTTGGACGGATGCGCCGTCAGCGCAGCAGTTGGGTCGAGGACACCTGGCGGCTCCAGGTCCCCGGCGTCCGGGTGCTGGTGCTGGTAGACCAGGTGGATCGTGTGCGTGTCGTCCACCGGCACGCGGAACTGGAGGCTGTTCACCACCCGCAAGATGTTCGGGAACAGGATCGGGTGGCCGATGCGCCAGTACTCGTCGTCCTCGGTCTCGTCCCCCACCAGGCGGCGCTTGATGATGCCGTAGTCGGTGAGCTCGAACCCGATCCGGCGGTGCTCGCCGCCGCGTGCCGCCGTGGCGCGGTTGAACTCGTCCCGCTCCTCCGGCGGACGCTTGCGGTTCATCACCCAGCCGCCCCAGTAGCGGTGCAGCCACTGGAAGTGCACCGGGTCCAGCGAGTTCTCGTGGCACTGGAGCCAGTTGCAGGGGAGCGCCACGGAGGTCGCGTTGCGGGTCCCCGGCCAGACCAGGATGTCGTAGCGCGGCAGCAGCGGCGCCGGCTGCGGGCCCATGTACGCGAAGACGAGCCCGCCCAGCTCCTGGACCGGGTAGGCCTTGATGCGCACCTTGTCCTTGAAGCTGCTGCCCTCCGGCTCCGAGGGCTGCTCCACGCAGGCGCCGGTCTCGTTCATGACCCAGCCGTGGTAGCAGCACCGGATGCCGTTGGCCTCCGGGATGCCGTAGAGCAGGCTCGCCTTGCGGTGTGGACAGCTCGGCTCGACGAGCCCCAGGGTGCCGCTCGCGTCGCGGTAGAGGACCAGGTCCTCCCCGAGGAGCCGGACCGCCTTCGTGGGGTTCTCGTCATCGAGCTGCGAGCTGCCGGCGACCGGGTGCCAGTACCGTCGCATGAGCTCCCCCATGGGCGTTCCGGGTCCGACCTGGGTGAGCCGGTCGTTCTGCTCCTGCGTGAGCATCGATGTCCTCCCTGCGATCTGGCCTCAGCTGGCCCATCTGGCGCCGTCGTCTACCGGCACGTCGCCGTGCGGATGCGGTTGAATCGTACCGAGCGTCCGTGACGCGGTTGTGAACGCACGCGCCGATGCCGTGAAGGACGCGTGAACGCGCGGCCGGCGCGGCGCGTTCACGGGACGTTGACGCTGCCGCGGCGTGCGTTCACGCCGCCTTCACACGGCCTCCCTAGGCTGGTCCCTGAGCGGCCCGAGCCGCGGGCCGCACCAGACGACCCCCACGGAGGTGAGGTATGTACGAGCGGATACTGGTCCCCCTGGACGGCTCGGAGCTGGCGCGCCAAGCGCTGCCCTACGCGGGCGCGATCGCGGCCGCACGCTCCGTGTACGTGGAGCTGGTCGAGGTCGTCGCGCCACTCGAGGCGCTCATCAAGCCTCCCACCGAGGATGAGTTCGCGGCGGTCGGCGCCGGTGTTGGCGCCTACCCGTGGCCCGCGTCGGATGAGTGGGCCGGCGTTGCGGAGCGCTTCCGGGAGGAGGCCGTCAAGCGCCTCGCCGAGGCGGAGTCGCTGATCGGCGGCGGGACCGCCACGCGCTCGGTGGTGCTCGATGGCGACCCGGCCACCGCGATCATCAAGGAAGCCGACAAGCAGCCGGGAACGCTGATCGTCATGGCGACCCACGGGCGATCCGGCATCGGGCGCTGGCTGCTGGGGAGCGTGACGGACAAGGTCGTCCGGCACGCCCACCACCCGACGCTCGTGGTGCGAGCGCGCGACGATGTGGACGGGACGGTGGGCACGATCGGCGAAGTCATCCTGCCGCTGGACGGCTCATCGATCTCAGAGGCGGCGGTGCCGCACGCCGTCGAGATGTCGAAGATCCTGGGCGTCGGGATCTCGCTGGTGCGGACGGTCTCCCCGGCCTCGCACGCCGACGCCTTCGCCGAGTACATGCCGGACGGCTACGCCCAGATGGTCGAGGAGGCGCGCGAGGACGCCGAGGAGTACCTCGAAGGGATGGCCACTCGGATCAGGGACCAGGGCGTCTCCCCGGTTCGGACCGAAGCCTCCATCGGGAACGCGAGCTCCATGATCGTCGACCGCGCCCGCGCGGCGCAGAAGCCGCTCGTGGTGATGGCGACCCACGGCCGCTCGGGGCTCGGCCGCTGGGTGCTGGGCAGCGTGGCCGACCGCGTGGTGCGGCACGGCCCCGGCCCGGTGCTGGTGGTGCGGCCGGACGAGGCCTCGTAGAATCGCCCGGTCCGGGTGAGCAGGCGCCGGCGCTGAGGGCGACCCCAGTGCCGGCGCTGCGTTCTCCGGACCGGGGGGGTCCATGGACGCTCAGACCGATCTGTTCCTGGATATCGTCTACGTCTTCGTGGCCGCCTTCGCGGGTGGTCTGGGCGCCCGCGCGCTGAAGCTGCCCGCGCTCCTCGGGTACCTCGTGGCCGGCATCGCCGTTGGCCCCCATGCCCTCGGGCTCATCGGGAACGCCGAGGACGTGCAGACCATCGCCGGGTTCGGCGTCGTGCTCCTGCTCTTCGCGGTGGGCGTCGAGATCTCGATGGTGGACCTTGCGCGGGTCGGGCGGCGCGTCCTGGCGGTGGGCGGCGGGCAGATCCTGGGCACGATGGCCGCCGGCTACGCCATCGGCCTCGCGCTCGGGTGGGATGGCGCCCAGGCCATCGTGCTCGGCATGGTCCTCTCCCTCAGCAGCACCATGGTGGTGATGAAGACGCTGTCGGACCGCGGTGCGGTGGGCTCCCTCCACGGCCGGGTCACCACCGGCATCCTGCTGCTCCAGGACCTCGCGTTCATCCCCATGGTCGCCGTGCTCCCGGCGCTCGCCGGGGGCGGCACCTCGTTCCTCGTGGACCTCGGCGCGGGAGCGGCGAAGGTCGCCCTCGCCCTGGGCCTGGTCTTCGTGCTGGGGCGCCGGGGCATACCGTGGGTGCTGGGGCGCGTGGCGCTCGTCGGCGCGCGGGAGTCCTTCATCGTGACGGTGGTCGCGCTGGCCTTCGCGATCGCCGCGATCACGAGCTCGATGGGTCTCTCGGCCGCGATGGGGGCGTTCCTGGCGGGGCTCGTCATCTCCAAGTCCGACCCGACGGGGCACCGCGCGCTCCGCGAGGTCACGCCGCTCCGCGACGTGTTCGGCGCGGTCTTCTTCGTGTCCATCGGCATGCTCGTGGACCTCGGTTTCCTGATGGAGCACGCTTTGGTGGTGGGCATCGTCGTCGCGGCCGGGGTCGGCGTGAAGCTCGTGCTGAGCGCGGGCCTCCTCCGTCTGCTGGGCTACCTCCCGCCCACCTCCGTGCAGGTCGGCTTCAGCCTGGGTCAGCTCGGTGAGTTCAGCTTCATCCTGGCCGGCTCGGCCGCGGCGCTCGGCGTGGTGGACGATAGCTTTCTCCCGGTCATCGTCGCCGCGGCGGTCGGTACCATGGCCGTCACCCCGGCCATGATGGCCGCCGGTGGGCGGGCCGCAGGCCGCCTGAGGCGGCGGCGGGGCGCCGTCGCGGTCCCGGAGGACGCGGCGGCCGAGCGCTTGAGCGGCCACGTCGTGCTCGCGGGGCTCGGGCGCGTCGGCTCCTTCATCGCGGACGAGCTGGAGGCCCAGCACATCGTGGCCATCGGCATCGACATGGACCCGGTGGTCGTGGAGCGTGCTCAGGGGAGGGGCAGGCTGGTGATCCAGGGCGATGCGGCGAGCGACGTGCTCCTCGCCGCCGCCCACATCGAGCGTGCGCTGCTGCTGGTGATCGCGCTGCCCGACCCGGTCTCCGCCGTCCTCGCGGCGCAGCACGCCCGGCGGATGAGCCCCCGGCTCCAGATCGTCGGCCGCGTCAGCTGGGCCGAGGAGGCGGAGGCGCTGCGCAGCGCCGGCGCGGACGCCGTCGTCTGGCCGGAGATGGAGGCGGCGCTGGAGATCATGCGGGTGTCGCTGATCGACCTGGGTGTCACCCCGGAGCGGGTGGTGCAGCTCGTGGAGGATGCGCGGGCCACGCTCGATGGGGCCGAGGACGGCGGCCTCGACGGGCTGGATAGGCGGCGCCTAGACCCTTAGGGCGGGCGCCCATGGCCGCATCAGGCGCCCATGGCCGCATCAGGCAAGGCGCAGTGTGGTGGCGCCCCTCGTGGGTGAGGACGGGCGCCGGCACCGGCACCGCCGCGGCGACGTGCCCCCGCCGGCGCAGCGTCTTCTCCTGCACCGGCGTGAGCTCCAGTCCGCACTGGACGCACTCGACGTAGGTTTCGAGGAGCGCCTCGATCCTTTGGAGGTCGCCCCCGCACTTCGGACATGCCTTCAGCCAAAACATCATCGTGTTGCTCCTTCATCGTCATCGCGCATCGTCATCACGGGTATCGTCCTCGCCCGTATCGTCCCGGGCGGCCATCGCGGCGATCTGCCTCAGCAGCTCCCACGGGTCGAAGGGCTTGGCGACGAAGCGGCCGTTGATCGCGCCGTCGAGGCGGACCGCATCGGCACGGTCGACCGCGGATATCACGAGCCAGGGCGGCTTCTCGTCGTGGGCGTGCAGCCACGCGAGCACGCTCGGCGCGCGGGCGTCCGGGAGCCCGAGGTCGAGGACGACGGCGTCGATGCCGCCCCGCTCCAGGCGCTCGAGCGCGTGCGTGCCGTCCTCGGCCTCCACGACGTCGTAGCCGCTCCCTTCGAGCGTGAGGCGCACCACCCGGCGCACCGCCCGGTCGTCCTCGACCAGCAGTACCACGCGGCGCCTCTGCTTGGTGGCTGTCGACATGTGCCGTCCCTGCTCGAACGCGCTCGAGCGCTCTGCTCGAACGAGCACAAGCGTAGGGGAGGGCCCGTGCAGGGCATATGAAGCGAGGGGGCGTCGGCGTGAGCGTGTCGTGAACGCCCGTGCCTCAGCCGTCGCCCGGGCTCAGCCGTTCGGGGAGGGCATCCGGTAGCCGACCTGCGGCTCGGTGAAGATGTACCGGGGGTCGCGGGCGTCGTCGCCCAGCTTGCGCCGCAGGTTGCGGATGAAGGAGCGCACCAGCTCGTGCTCGCCGGAGTACTCGGCGCCCCAGACGCCGTGCAGGATCTGGTCGTGGGTGAGGACGCGCCCGGCGTTGGTGGCGAGCTCGTACAGCAGCTTGTACTCCGTGGCGGAGAGCGTCACGACCTTGCCTCCGATCGTGACGCGCCGCTGCGCGAAGTCCACCGTCAGGTCCCCCAGCTCGAAGCGCGGGCGCACCTCCGTCTGGTCGGGCAGGACGCGGCGCCGCAGAGACGCCTCGATGCGCGCCGTCAGCTCCGTGGGCGCGAAGGGCTTGGCGATGTAGTCGTCGGCCCCCGCCCGCAGCACCTTGGTCGCCGTGTCGCTGTCGGTGTGCGCCGTCAGGAAGATCACAGGCACGCCGGAGAACTCGCGGATGCGGCGCAGCAGCTCGAGCCCGTCCATCCCGGGGAGGTTCAGGTCGAGCAGGACGAGGTCCGGCTCCTCGACCTCCGCCATGCGCAGCGCGTCGGCCGGGTCCGGCGTGACGATCGGGCCGTAGCCGGCCTCGGTGAGCACGCGCTGGACGAGGCGGAGCACCTGCGGGTCGTCGTCGACCACGAGCACGCGCGTGCGCTCGCCCGGTCTGCTGATGCGCCCCAGGTGGCTCGCGCGCTTGCTCACATCGACCGCGGGCCCGCCGTCGCCGCTGGCCTCGGCCACGGCCACCGGCAGGGTGAAGACGAACGTGCTGCCGTGCCCCTGCCCATCGCTCTCGACCCAGATCCGCCCGCCGTGGGCCTCCACGATGCCCCGGCAGATGGCGAGGCCGAGGCCGTGTCCGGTGACGTTGCTCCCCGCTTCGCCGGGGAGCCGGGAGAACTTCTGGAACAGCCGCAGCGCCTCGTCGGACGAGACACCTCGGCCCTCGTCGCGCACGCGCACGCTCACCCGCTCTCCGTCCACCGCGAGAGTGACCTCGATGGGCCCGTTCTCGGGCGAGAACTTGGCGGCGTTGCTCAGCAGGTTGCCGACGACCTGGGCGAGGCGCCCGCCGTCCGCGCTGACGGCCGGCAGGTCGTCCGGCACGAGCGTCCGCACGTCGCGGCCGGGCTGGGCCACCGCGAAGTCGCGGACCGCCCGCCTCACGACCTCACCCAGGTCGGTCGGCTGCGTGATCACGGCGAAGGTGCCCGCCTCGATCCGCGTCATGTCGAGCAGGTTGTCGACGAGGTCGCGGAGGCGGTCCGCCTGCTCGTCGATGATGCCGAACAGCTCCTGGACCTCGTCGGCGCCGAGCGGGCGGGGCGACCCGATGGCCATGGCGGCCGACCCCTTGATGGCGGTGAGCGGCGTCTTGAGCTCGTGGCTGACCATGCCCAGGAACTCGTTGCGCAGGCGTTCGAGATCCTCGATGGGCGTGATGTCCTGGATCACGGCGACCGCCGCGACGATGGAGCCGTCCGGGCCGTAGATCGGCGTCGCGTTGACGAGGGCCGGGATCGACCCCTCCCCCTCGCCCTGGAAGCGCAGCTCCTCGGCGACCGTCCGCTCGCCACGGTGCAGGGCCCGCATGATCGCGCGGTCCTCGATCGCCGGGACGGAGCCGTCGACCCGGTGCACCTCCACCTGGGAGAGGTGCTCCTCGATCGTCATGCCGGGCCGGAAGGGCACGCCGAAGATGCGCTCGCCCTCGCGGTTGCCGATCACCACCTCGCCGGTCTGGGCGTCCACCAGCACGACGCCGACGGGGGAGGTGTCCACCATCGCCCGCAGCCGGGAGCGCTCCGACTCGGCCTCGTCGAGGAGGCGTGCGTTGCGGATGGCGAGGGCTGCCTGGGCGGTGAGCATCACGAGCAGCGACTCGTCCTCGGCCGTGAACTCCCCGCCGCCCGCCTTCTCGGTCAGGTAGATGTTGCCCAGCGCCTCGCCCTTGTGGCGGATCGGCACGCCGAGGAACGTCTTCATCGGGGGATGGTGGGGCGGGAAGCCGACGGAGCGGGCGTGGGCGCCGATGTCCGCGAAGCGCAGCGGCTCCTGCTGGTCCTGGAGGTGGCCGAGGAGACCGCGCCCCTCGGGCAGCCCGCCGATCCTGGCCCGTTCGTCTTCGGTCAGGCCGTGCGTGGTGAACTCGCGGATGCGGCCCGAGGCGTCGAAGACGCCGAGGGCCCCGTAGCGCGCTCCGGTCAGCTCGCAGGCGGCGTCCACGACCTCGCGCAGGACGTCCGCTGGGTCCAGCGTCGCCGTGAGCCGCAGGGAGAGCTCCGTCAGCAGCTCGAAGCGGCGGCCCTGCTGCCGGTAGGCCTCGCGTAGCTCCTCGACCTCGCGGTCGCGCCCGGGTTCGTCAGTCGTCATGACGGCCGTATTCTCCCGGCCGCGCCGCGGCCGGTCAACATCGGTGCTTCACGCCGCCTGCACGCCCTGGGCCGGCGTCGTCACGACGGATTCACACGCCGTGGCTACGCTCATGGTGGCGAAAGCGCCAGCACCCCGTCGGAAGGAGGCAGCGATGGCAACCATGACCAGGGATCCTGTGGCGAGGGAGGCCGGACCCGTACCGCGCGCCATCACGGCCGCGCGGGAGCCGCGCCGGACGGTCACGCCGTATGTCTGGGCGGCGCTGCGTCTCCTGATGGGCTGGACGTTCCTCTGGGCGTTCATCGACAAGCTCTTCGGGCTCGGGTTCGCAACCCCCGCGGAGAGCGCGTGGGTGAACGGTGGCTCGCCGACGTTGGGCTTCCTGAGCTTCGCGACGCACGGCCCCTTGGCGGGCGTCTACCAGGCGATCGCGGGGAACGCGCTCGTCGACGCCGGCTTCATGGCCGGCCTGGCGGGTGTGGGCTTGAGCCTGCTGCTCGGTGTCGGCATGCGGATCGGGACGCTCTCCGGCGCACTGATGCTGCTGTTCATCTACACAGCCGGCAGCATGCCGCCCGAGAACAACCCGTTCGTGCACGACCGGCTGGTGTACGCGGTCATCATGATCGGCCTGCTCGCATCGGGCTCGGGGCGCACCCTTGGCCTCGGGCGCTGGTGGGAGCGCACCGCGCTGGCCCGCACCTACCCGTTCCTGAGGTAGCGTCCGGCTTGTTGGCCGTTGACCCATGCGCTAGAGTGGGCCGCAGCCGTACCCCGTCCGGTGACACGCGCTCGGGCGTGCCGGGCGGGTTGCGAGGCTGAAACGCTACACGTAGAGGGGTGCTCATGAGGGATGGATTCCGGGTCTTCGACTGCGACACACACTTCCACCCGTCCGTGGAGAGCCTGATCCCGTACTTCGACCGGGACCTCAAGGCCCGCGAGGCCGAGCTGGCGCAGTTCACGAAGACCAGGAAGTACGGCCGGGCCGGCCAGGTCCTCACCGAGCCGGAGCTGCGGAACTACTACAGCTTCCCCAAGGACAAGGGCGAGGGCTGGGGCGGCCGCGAGCCGCGCCACCTGGGCGAGGCGGGCCCGCGCAAGGGCGAGGTGCGGCCCTTCCAGACCTTCATGGGCGAGCGGCGCCCGGCCGTCGGCACCGAGGACTTCGACATCCCCATGCGCATCGCGGAGATGGACGAGGAGGGCATCGACATGCAGCTCCTCGTGACCACCCCCATGGGCGGCCACCAGGAGACATCCGTCGAGCTGGGGCTCCTCCAGGCCCACCACCGCTTCGTCGACGACGTGTGCTCGCAGTACCCCGGCCGGCTGACGGCCATGATCAACATCAACTCCCGCCTCTCCGTCGAGGACAACGTCACGGAGATCAAGACCTGGGGCGCCAAGCCCTGGGCGGTGGCGCTCAAGGCCGAGCTGCCGCTGGACTACCCCCTCGACCACCCGGACCTGCTCCCCATCTGGGCGGCGGCCGAGGAGCAGGGCCTCTGCATCGCGCACCACAGCTTCTCCGCCGGCTATCCGGGCTACCGCGACATGTGGGACAACCCCTTCATCGGGCGGACCGCGTCGCACCCGTGGGCGGCCATGCGTGCCATCGCCTCCTTCATGGGCGCCGGTCTGATGGACCGCTTCCCGGGCCTCCACTTCGCCATCTTGGAGTCCGGCTTCGGGTGGCTGCCCTTCTGGATGAAGCGCATGGAGGACCAGGTGGTCTACATGGGCTACGTCGACGAGCACCTCAAGCACACCATGACCGAATACATGACGGACGGGCGCTTCTACGCCGCCGTCGTCCTGCACGAGGGCCCCGACATGGTGCGGATGGTCAACGAGCTGATGGGCGACCAGGTGCTCATGTTCAGCTCCGACTACCCCCATTCGGAGTCGCGGTTCCCCGGCTCCGCGGACGTCGTCGTGGGCTGGGAGGGCTTGAGCAAAGAGGCGAAGCAGAAGCTGTTCTGGGACAACGCGGCCCGCTGCTTCAACATACCGTAGCCTCGTCCACGCCTGCTGTGACACGGCCAGGGACAGCGTCACAAACGTGAGGAGCAAGGAATGAGCACGCTCAAGCGGATGTACGTGGGGATGGAAGACTGCGTCGAGGTCCTGGCGGACCAGGACGGCCGATGGGTGCAGGAGCGCACCGTGCTCGAGGGCAAGGAGGTGGGCGAGTTCGCCGTCGCCCCCAAGTCGGACTCCGTGTACGCCGCGGTCTACGGCGAGGGGCTCTATCGCAGCGGCGACGGTGGAGCGTCCTGGGAGTTGGTGCTCGCCGACGACGTGCGCGCGGTCTCGGTGGACCCATCGGACGGCCGGACGGTCTACGCCGGCACCGAGCCGATCCGCCTGCTCCGCTCCGACGACGACGGCGCGACCTGGACGGAGATCGAGGGGCTCCAGCGCCTGCCGGAGGAGGTCAAGAACCAGTGGTGGTTCCCCCAGCCTCCCCACGAAGGTCACGTCAAGGACATCTTCGTGCACCCCTCCGACCCGAAGATCATCCACCTGGCGCTGGAGCACGGGGGCATCGTCCGGACCTTCGACGGCGGCGAGAGCTGGGAGGACGTCTCCACGGGGATCGAGTACCTGGACATCCACATGGTGGCCGGGGACCCATCCAACAAGGACCTCTACTACACCGCGACCGCGCGCGGCTTCTACCGGAGCGACGACCAGGGGAAGACCTGGGCGCTCTCGCAGGACGGCATGGACCGGGACTACATGCACGACTTCCACATCCGCGCCGGCGACGCGTCGACCCTCTTCCTGGCGACGGCCTTCGGCTCCCCTCCCGCGTGGCTCCGCCCCGAGCGCGCGGCCTCCGCCATCTTCCGCAGCAGGGACGGCGGCCTCCACTGGGAGCACCTGACCGGCGGGTTGCCCTCGAGCATGAAGCCGATGGTCTCGGCCATCGTCAACGACCCCGCCAACGAGTCCTGGCTGTACATGGGACTCGGCCTCTGGGGCGGGTATGTGACCGACGACAAGACCGCGAAGGGGGGTATCTGGGAGAGCCCGGACCAGGGCGACACCTGGCGCGAGATCTACCCCATGGAGGGCGCCGTGAGGGCGCTCTGCGTGGCCCTGTCCTGAGGTGAGCGCTCGCCGCGATCGCCCCGCCCCCCGGCGGGCGCAGGAGGCAGAGGACCCCATGAGCCAAGCCCCCGCCGTATGGATCCCCGCCGCCGCCGAGAAGCTGAGCTGGTTCGGCTCGGCCGGCTCCTTCCCCGAGACGCCGGGACCGCTCGGATTCACCCTCGAGGCCCACGCGCGCGCCTTCGGCCTGACGCGGGCCCTGAGCAGCCTGAACTTCCCGTTCTACGAGCTCCACGCGCGCCTCGCCGAAGGCCGTCTCCAACTCGGCGTCGTGCCGTCGGGGCTCGCTGAGCGCGATATGGACGCTCAGTTCCAGCGGCTCGCCGACGCGAGCGTGCGGTTCACGAAAGACATCCGCCGCCCGTGGGAGACCGCGACGCGCTCGCACGCCGTGCGCGAGGAGGTCGTCTCCTACAACGGCTGGATGTCCGAGGCGCTCCCGGCTGATGGCGAGCCGTCGGAGTTGGCGGACGGCCTGCGCCGCCTGCAGCGCATCCGCGGCACGCAGTGGTACGCGGCCGCCCGCGCCGTCTTCGGGCCGGTGGCCGTGCTGCAGCGCCGGATCGACGACCTGGGCGGCCGCGACGCCGCGGAGGCCGAGCGGCTCGGCGCCCTGATCGCGGACGCGCGCGGCGTGATCGACGACGCGGGCGAGCTGCTCGCCGAG
>JADFQE010000020.1 GCA_022561985.1 Chloroflexota bacterium | reverse complement strand
CTCGGCGAACTTGTCCACCTCCCAGAGGAACTCCGCACCGAGCACGGTGGTGTAGAAGCGGATCGCCTGCTTCATGTCCTTCACGGGGATGCTGATGTGGTGGAACCTGGCCGGCAGCGGCTCGTGCGTCGCCGACTCCTTGGCCTCACTTGCGACGGTATTCGTCATGGCTCATAACTCCTTCGCCGGAATGACGCATACGATGGTACCGGGGACGACCGTAGCCTACCCGCGTTGGGGGTGCACGTCAAAGCGGCTCTGGCGCCGGGACCCGGCCGGCACGACCGCTCGGCGGCTTTCGGCCTCGGGCTGGAGTTCCGTGGTGTCTTACCGCTATCATCGCCACCTCGGCGAGCGCTTCGGGCGCCATGGCTCAGGAAGGGCCTGCGCCCGGGGCCGCCGGACCCAGACGAGAGACCACCAGGAGCTGAAGCCATGACCACGTCCTCCGGCCGGGTTACCGTCGTCACCATCCGGCCCCGCCTGATGCTCGAGGCCGTCTCGGAGATGGTGGGCCAGGACGACTGGCCCCACAAGTACGTCCGCCTGACGCTCCGGGACCCGATCGGCATGCACGAGGGCATCTTCTCGCTGGCGGCGACGGTGGACCCGGACCTCATCCCGGAGGTCGCACGCGGCGCCGTGGCCGTCGCCATGCTCAACCCCTCCGCCATGCTCAACCGGGCCGTGCTCGGCCTCGGCCCCTTCGACGGCCCCCAGAAGGTCGCGGCCATCGGCGTGATCCCCTCCGACGACCAGCTGGGCTTCGCCGTGACGGAGCGCTCGGGCGTGACCTCCCTCGATCAGATACGCGAGGAGCGGGTGCCGCTGCGCGTCTCGGTCCGCGCCTCGCGCGATCTCGCCAGCGAGGTCCCGAACGACATCATCAAGCCGCACGGCACGACGCTGCTGGCGGACGAGGTGCTCAAGGCCCACGGCTTCTGCCTCGCCGACATCGAGAGCTGGGGCGGGCACGTGTCCTACGACCTGCCGCTCCCACCGCACCCCTCGCGGATCGGGGCGGTCGAGCGCGGGGAGATCGACGCGATCTTCGACGAGGCGCTGGGCGGGTGGGCCACCAAGGCCGCCGGGCTGGGCATGCGGTTCCTGCCGGTGGAGGGCGAGCCGCTGAGCAAGCTCACGGCCGAGGGGTTCCGGCCCGCCGTCGTCGACGTGGGGGAGGGCGTGCCGACGGTCGACTTCAGCGGGTGGCCGATCTACACGGGCGCGGATGCCTCCGAGGCGTTCGTCACGTCCTTCTGCCGGGCGCTCGAAGCGCGGAAGGACCGTATCCCCTGGGAGGACAGCGGCAAGCTCCCGCTGCCGCTGGAGCGCATGTGCCACGACCACCCCGACGCGCCGCTCCAGGTGCCCCTGCACCCGGCGGCCGCGCAGGTCTGGCGGGAGTGCGGGTACATCGACTAGGAGCGTGATGCGGTTCTACACGGCCGTGCCCCGCTGCTAGAATGCGGTTCGCAGAAGGCATGGCGCAACGGAGCTCGGTACTGCCGAGCCACGGTTGGGAGCCGGAGGAGGAGCCACATGGCCAGGACGTATAACTACATATCCGCCGACGCCCACTTCGAGAGTCCGCCCGAGACTTGGGCGCACCGGATCCCGCCACAGTACCGGGACCGGGCGCCGCACCGGATCAAGCTCCCCAACGGCGGCGACGCGATCGTCTCGGAGGGACGGCCGATCAACTCCGGGGGCACCGGTCTCTACGGCGGGATCGGCCCGGAGAAGTTCGACCCGACCCGCTACGACTTCGACGCGACGCCGGGGTGCGGGACGCCGCAGCAGCGGTTGCAGGAGCAGGACCAGGACGGCGTCGACGCCGAGGTGCTGTTCGCGCTCGGCGTGCGCCAGACGTCGATCAAGAGCAGGGATGCCTTCCACGCCATCATCCGGGCGTACAACGACTACCTCGCGGAGGAGTACTGCGCGGTCGATCCCGACCGGCTGATCGGCGTGGGCGTGCTGCCCAGCGTCGGTGCCGAAGGGGACGTGGCCGAGATGACGCACTGCGCCGAGCTGGGCCTCAAGGCCGTCTGCCTAACGGCCTATCCGAGCGGGAAGAACTATCCGACGGAGGAGGACGACCGGTTCTGGGCGGCGGTGGTCGACCTGGACATGCCGGTGACCATCCACACATCCCTCATGGCGAAGGTGGGCGACCGGGAGGTCGCCCTGTACAAGTACCCGCTCGACCCCCAGGGCGAGGCGAAGCCCCCCACGGACTACGTCCAGCGCCTCGCGCGCCAGGCCCCGTACCACTCCGGGAGCGTGGAGGCTTCGCAGCTCGTGGTCTCCGGCCTCTTCGACCGGTTCCCGACGCTGCGTATCTACTGGGCCGAGAACAACATCGGCTGGATCCCCTACTACTACGAGCAGATGGACCACGAATACGAGGTGAACCGCTTCTGGGTGCAGCGCTCGCTCGGCCTGCCCCTCCTCAAGAACCGCCCGAGCGAGTATCTGCGGGAGGCGGCGTACTGGGGGTTCTTCGAAGACGCCTTCGGCATGCGGGTCCGCGACGAGATCGGCGTCGACCGCATCTTGTGGTCCACCGACTTCCCGCACCTGGTGACGCGCTGGCCGCACTCGCTGGAGACCTGGGAGAAGCAGGCGGCGGGCGTGCCGGAAGCGGACCGCCGGAAGATGGTCGCCGACAACGCGATCGGCTTCTTCCACCTCGACCACGTCCCCGCCTGAGGACCGTTCACGCTGTGGGCTCGGCCGCCACGGCGGCCATGACCCGCTCGCGGATCCTCGACTGGAGGTCGCTGTCCAGAGGCCCCATCTCCGCCGCTTGCACGTTCGCCTTCAGGTGTTCCAGGTCCTGGGTCCCATTGATGAACGTGTGCGCCGAAGGGTGGGCCAGCGCGTACCGAAACATCGTCGAGACGACATCTCGTCCCTCGAGGACCTCGGCCAGACCAGACCTCACCCAACGATCCCGCACGAGCGGAAATTCGTTGCCGCGTCCCTGCTCCCGCAGGGGAGCGCCCTTGACGGCCCCGCCCCTGATGACCGTGCCAGCGCCGGCAGCTTCTGCTGCGGTGATCGTCGCCTCGTGCTCAGGCTCCAACGCCGAGTACACGATCTGGAACGTATCGAACACCCCCCAGCTCACGAACGTTTCGACGTGCGGCGCGATCGCCGACACCCCGATGAAGCGTGCCTTCCCCGAGGCCCGGACCTCCTCCAGCGTCGCGACGCAGTCGTGCGTCTCGACGTCCTCGACCGTCGGGCCGTGCAGCAGAAGCACGTCCACGTAGTCCATCTTGAGGCGGCCGAGGCTCTGGTCGACGGAACGGAGGATGGCTTCGCGCGACCACTCGGAGCGAGCGCGAGGGACGCCCGTCTGCGACCGGCCGCATTTCGTCTCGATGTAGTACTCGTCGCGCCGGGCCGAGATGAACCGGCCGATGAACTCCTCGCTCCTGCCGTACCCAGGCGCTGTGTCGATGAAGTTGATGCCCGCGTCGAGCACGGCGTTGAGGACGGCCCCGGCGTGCTCCTCGCTCGGAAGACGCCCGCCATTCTCGACCACGTCGCGCATCTCGAGGGCGCCGAAGCCAAGCCTGGTCACCTCGAGCCCCGTGCGTCCCAGCACAACCTTTTTCAGCATGCAAGCCTCCAGCCGGACCTTTCGATGCCAAGGTGGAGCCCGGCGATGTCCCTCGGATCTCAACCGGACGAGCCCCACGATCAACATTAGTAGCTCCTCTGCCCACGGACAAGCCTCGCTTGGGTTATTGGCCGCCGGGACTCGCCGGTGGACGGGGCGAGCAAACTGCCGGTTGTCGGACGGCCTTTGCCGCGTCGTCGCGTCCGAGTACAGTAGCGCCCGCGGTCATGGAGCTTTGCCGCCGGCGTCATCGGAATCATCGCGGGCGTCTCCGGCGGCAGGGGCTTTGCTGGTCGCCCGAGTGTTGGAAGATGACACAACGCGGCGGGAATAGGCACACGCCGCCACGGAGGGAGGCCTATGACGACCGGCGATCAAAGCCAGGGCGCCGCCAGCGTTGCGGTGGAGTCATCCGCGTACGACCGGTGGATGCACTCCGTGGGGATCCCCGTCCACACCGGCTACTTCATCCAGGACCTCCGCACGCTCGAGCTGGGGTGGTGGGACGAGCGCCAGTGCGACGCGGCGTTCATCCAGCTATCCGGCCAGGAGGGGGTCTCGGAGAACCGCGTCACGGAGATCAAGCCGGCGACGACGCTGCCTCCGGTCCAGCTCGGGATGGACGAGGCGGTGTACGTCCTGGGCGGTCGCGGGCTGACGACCATCTGGTCGGTCGACGGCACCCGTGAGTGGACCTTCGAATGGAACAAGCACAGCATGTTCCTCCTGCCGCGGCACCATCGGTTCCAGCTGAGCAACGCCCATGGGCAGGAGAGCGCACGGCTCCTCCACTACAACTACCTGCCGCTGATCTGCAGCCTGGGCCCGGACCCGGAGCTCTGCCTCCACCCGGAGCCCGCGGCCTACCAAGACCTGGACCGAGAGGACCTGTTCTCGACGGCGACCGAAGACTCAAAGGTCGGTCCTCCCGGCCGGAGGAACGTCTGGAGGGGGAACTTCTTCCCTGACCTCCTCGCCTGGGACAAGCTGATCTCGGGACGGGCTGGTCAGCAGACCGTGACGATGCACTTCGATTCCCCGATCCGCACGCACATGTCCGTCTTCCCGGTGGGTGCGTACTGGGAGGCCCACCGCCACGGTCCCGGCGTCGCCATCGTGATACCAAGCGGCGAGGGCTACGCCGTGATGTGGCAGGAGGGCGGGGAGAAGCTCGTGGTCCCCTGGCAGGAGGGGAGCCTCTACGTGCCGCCGGACCGGTGGTTCCACCAGCACTTCAACGTGGCGGCTTCCCAGACGCGCTACCTCGCGTTCCACCTGCCGATCGCGATGAGCACCGGCTGGCGCCAGCTCCGTGACGACCGGGTCGCCTACGCGGACGAGGACGCGTGGATCCGGGAGAAGTACCAGGAAGAGCTCGGCAAGCGGGGGATCGCTTTCAACATGCCGGAGGGGCTGTTCACCGACCCGGACTTCGCGTGGGCCGGAGGTGCGTGACTCTGGCTTCAGGCCGATCCGGCGCCCGTCGAGGCAGTCTCGATGTTCGGCACCTCGCGCGGGACCAACGTACCGGTCGTGAGCCCGTAGGGCCGGCCGGCGCCGGTGGCGCCACCGGTCGAGTTCAGGTCATGGTCCCACCGGGTGTCGATCCGGGGGTGGGTGGGGTCGCGGACCACGGCCAACGGGTCGCCGCCCCCCCTGCGTACGAGCTCGATGTTCTCCCGCATGACCCGACGGAGGAGCGCGATGCCCCGGTCTCCGTCAGCCAGGTTCTCGACGGACCGGTCCACGATGGGCCCCTGCGTCTCCCAGACCATGTGGTCCTGCTGCGCGATCGTCTCCAGCGTCCAGCGGGTGTGGGGGTGGGAGCGGTCCGGGGGGTCCTTGTAGGCCGGGAGGTATTTCACGGTCACCCCGCCCTCTTCGTACGGGACACCCTCCTTCGCCGGGAGGAAGATGACGTCGATCCTCGCCGTGTGGGTATCGTCGATGGGGACCATGATGTGCGTGTTGTTCGCCACCCGCAGGATGTTGGGGAAGATGAGCGGGTGCTCGTCTTCTTCGCCGTTCCTGAAGATGCGTTTCTTCATCAGTCCGTAGGGGACCTCCCACACCTCGAACCCCGTCTGATCGTCGATGAAGCCGCGGGTGGTGTTCACGGGCCTCGCCTTCGCCCGCCGGCTATGGGCATCTTGGTGCAGGATGGGCGCGTGCGATGGGTCGCACGCGTTCTCGATCGTCTGGAACCAGTTGTTGTCCAAGACCGGATGCCATTCGATCCGTCGTGCGCCGCCAGTCCGGACCCAGATGTCGTAGTGCGGGATCACGGGGGCCGGCGCGGGCCCCAGATAGGCCCAAACGAGGCCGACCAGCTCCTGCACCGGATAGGCGGTCTGCTTGACCGAGTTCATGATGGCGTCGTTGCGCTCGGGCGGCGTCTCCAGGATGTTGCCCTCGCCGTCGTACAGCCAGCCGTGGTACGCGCACGCGATGCCACGCTCCTCGACGCGGCCGTACAGCAGTGAAGCGCCGCGGTGCGAGCAGTGGTCGGCGAGCAGCCCCACCCGGCCACTCTTGTCTTTGAACAGCACCAGATCCTCGCCGAGGAGACGTACGAACTTGGTCGGCTGCTCGGCGGTGAGCTCTTCGGCGGCCGCGACGGGATACCAGTAGCGCCGGAGCAGCTCCCCGGCTGGCGTGCCGGGACCTACGAGGGTCAGCGCGTCGTTCTGCTCTTGTGTCAGCATCGAATCACGTCTGCCTTTCGCCTTGACGGCCTCTCGGCGGCGAGCTTACCGGAGCCGGGCAACTCTCGCGCGACATCACCATAGCGGCAACCCCGACCATGTGCGAGCCCCGTGCCCCGGTGGCGGAGGAGTAGCTGTAAGCTAGCGGCCGCCGGTCACGATAACCAGGAGGAGGCGTCATGGCAGACAGTCCGCAGGATCTCCAGCACAAGGTCGCGATCGCGTGCCGCATCCTCGGGATGCTGGGCCTCGTGCGCGAGTCGACGGGGCATGTGAGCGCGCGCATCCCCGGCACCGACGAGATGTGGATCAGGTGCCGTGGCGGGAACGAGCGTGGGCTCACCTTCACGGGGATGCACAACGTGCGGCGGGTGGACTTCGACGGGAAGGGCCCCGGCCTCGGCACGGAGCACTTCGCGCCCCACGAGACGGCGCTCCACGGGGAGATCTACCGGGCGCGGCCCGAGGTCCAGTCCATCGTCCACGCGCACCCGTACTACGCGTTGATGGTCGGGATCGCCGACCTGGAGTTCCTGCCGCTCTTCGGGGGCTATGAGCCTTCGGCGCTGAGCATCGTGCTCAAGGGTGTCCCCGTCTTCCCGCGGTCGATCACCATCCAGAACAAGGAGATCGCCGCCGAGATGCTCAAGTGCATGGGCGACCGCGACGTCCTGCTGATGCGGGGCCACGGGATCACCGTGACCGGACGGAGCGTCGAGACGGTGCTCCAGCAGGCGGTCCGGTTCGACCGCCTGGCCCGCATCATGTGGGACGCCGCCCAGTCGATCCCGAAGGTGTCCCCGATCCCCGACGAGGACCTTGCCGCCTACACGGCGCCGCGCACGCCGCGCACTGGGCGCGAAACAGGCTCGGACTGGGGCAGCGCCGAGGGATCGGAGAACTGGGGCTGGAACTACTACGTCGCGCTGCTGGAGAACGACATCGGCCTGCCCGGCGACTAGGGCTCTCGAGAGCGGGTGGCGCGGGCCGGCCCTCAGGACATGAACTCCACCTGGTGGGAGAGCGTGACCTCTTGGTGCGCGTCCGACGACTCCCGGATCGCCAGGATGACCTCGAGGGTCGCCATGCCCCAGCGGGCGTCGGCGAAGGTCGGCCGGTCCTCCTTGAGCGCATCGCGCATCTCGATGAGCTCGCCCCGCCCGGGGCCCTTGGGCTCGAGGGCGATCTCGCGCTTCCCGTCGCCGTCGTAGACGTAGATGCCGTCGGGAGACTGCCGGACGTCGCCGCGGTCGCAGCTCGCGAGGGTCAGCCCGAAGAAGGGCTGGTGCTTGCGCTCCTGCGACCGCTCGGCTTCGGCCCTGGCGCCCGCCCAGACGTACTTGGCGTCGGCCTCGACGGCGCCGCCGAAGCGCTCCTTGCGCGGGAGTGCGTCCTCGCGCATCCCGCCTCCCTCGGTGATGCCCCAGACGAGCTCGGTGATGTCGAAGTAGCCGTAGCCGTTGAAGGCCATCGTCGCGATGGCGCCGTCCTCGAATTCGAGGAACGCCGTGAAATTCCCCTCGCCGAGCGGGAAGTCGGGGTTCCAGCGCCCGACGTTGCCGCGGACGCTTTTCACCAGGCCGCCGCCCAAGACGCGGATGACGTCGGTCTGGTGCGGCCCCTGCCGGTAGAGCACGCCGCCGCCCATGTGGAAGTCGACCTCCGAGTCGAGGCGCGGCGCGCCGGAGAGCCAGGGCTTGTACATCCAGGTGTTGAGCTGGATCAGACGGCCGATCTCGCCGCTGGCGATCACCTCCCGCATCCTGCGGATGGGCTGGTCGAATATCTTCGAGTGGCCCTGGACGTAGCGGACCCCGTTCCGGTCGATCACGTCGACCATCTCCTGGGCCTCATCCAGCGTGAGCGCCATCGGCTTCTCGCAGATGACGTGCTTCCCGTGCTCGGCGGCGATGATCGCGTGCTCGGCGTGGAACGAGTTGGGCGTGCAGACCCAGATCACGTCGACGTTCGGGCTCTCGCACATCGCCTCGACGCTTGAGTACGTCTCCACGCCGTACTGTGCGCTGGTCTGGTCCAGCGGCTCCTGACGGGTGTCCGCGACCGCGGTCAGCTTGACCCCCGGGACCGCCTTGAAGTTGGGCAGGATCATCCGCGAGACGCTTCCCAGCCCAGCAAGTCCGATCTTCAGCTCGCCTGCCATCACCACCTCCGTTGACGGAAAAGAGTTGGGCCGCCGGCACCGCCGCGGTGCGCGGCGCCGGTCGCACCGGGCTTACGTGTCGCGCTCGCTCGTGGGGCCGACCTCGCCGGTGCACGACGAGACGAACGCCTTCATCCGGCAGGGCGCGCCGTGACGGGCGAGCTCGGCCTCGAACAGCTCGTGGATCTCGGGGGCCTCGTCCCCGTACTCGATCTGCTTCGGGCGGTGCTCCTCGCCGAAGCCCCCGTCGCCCTTCTGCAGGGCCAGGTAGCGGGCGGGCTCCGCTCCGGTGTTGAAGTGCTGGTGGAACGTGTTGTCGGCCGGAACGATGATCATCGAGCCTTTCTTCCAGTCGACCCTGACCCGCTCCTTGCCCTCCCACCAGATGAGGCTGAAGCCGACGCCGCCGAGGATGATCAGGTGGGCGCCGGGCCCGTGGCTGTGGCCCTTCTTGTAGGTGCCGATCGGGAATTCGGAGATGTGCGACTTGGTCACGTTCTTGCCGAGCTGGAAGTGGGCGGCGATGTTGTTCGCGCCACGGTCCAGGTAGTCCCAGACCAGCATCGTGTCGGCGTTGGGCACGAAGTTCGTCTTCCAGATCGTGCTGGACCCCCGGCTGTTCCGCTGGTAGAGCGTGCCGTCGCCGTTGAAGAAGTCCTTGTCGTCGCCCGAGAAGCGGTCGGTGAAGCGGAAGGGGTTGTCGAAGATGAAGTCGATGTTCCGCCACTGGCGCATGACGGGTGGCGCGTTGGTGGTCGAGATGTACCGCGCGGGCTCCGTGCCGCTGCCGTTGAAGTGCTGGTACCAGGCGTTGAGCGGTATGTTGATGTGGCTCCCGGCCTGCCACTCGAAGGTCGATTTGTGCTGCTCGTCGAGCCACACGCTGGTCGCGCCCCGCCCCGAGACCACGTACATGATCTCCTCGTACATGTGGTGCTCGGGCTCGGAGCGTCCGCCCGGGCGGATCTCCACCAGGTGGGCGTCGTTGGGCAGCGAGCGGCTCGGTATGTTGATGATGGCCCCCGACCCGCCCTTGCGCTCCCAGGGGCCGAGCTCCACTTCGTTCAGGTCGGGGAACTTGTAGTCGACGATGACCTTGACGCCTTCCGATCGCTGCCAGGCCTTATAGGCGTCGTCGTCCTCGTACATCTCCAGATCGTCCGGCGTTTCCGCCCGCCTCATCCCGGTGGCCATCGCTCTCCTCCGCTGCGTCGTTGAGGCCCGTTGGCGCTCGTCAATAGCTCGATGGCGGCATGGCCGATTCGAGGCCGCGCTTGCGCAGCTCCCCCTCGAACAGCTCCCGGACCGCCGGGTCCTCGTTCTTGTACTCGATGTTCGAGGTCTCGGCGGCCTCGCTCCGCGCTCCAACCGAACCGGAGAACCGGGGGTTGCCATGCCGCAGGACCATGTAGCGGATCGGCTCGTCGCTGATGTTGAAGTGCTGGTGGTAGCCGGCGCCGTTCGTCAGGATGGAGTGCCGCTTGTAGTCGATGCGCTTCCCCGCCGGGCCGCCGGGCCCCGGCGTCACGCCTTCTTCCCACTGCAGGTCGTACCCCTCGCCGCTCATCATCATGTACGCGGTGATGGCGCCCGCGCGGGTGGGGGAGCGGACCACCCGGCCGTTGTGGCCCTTCTTGTAGCTCATCGGGGGGAACTCGGACATGTGACAGATGAGCTGGCCGTAGGCCATGGAGATCATCATGTTGCCCCCCGGGCCGCGCGCCTCCCACCGATCGAGGTCGGTGGTCCGCGCGTTGGGGAGGAAATTCGTCTCCAGGTACCGGTGCTCCAGCTTGTTCCCCTTGCCGCTGAAGTACGTCTCGTCGTTGGGATCGAACCGGTCGGTGAACGTCATGGGACAGTCGAAGACGAACTCCAAGCTCGCATAGGAGTTGATGGCGTTCGGCAGCGTGGTCGCCGCGAACAGGCGTGCGGGCTCGTCCCCGCTGGCGTTGTAGATCTCATGCCATGCATTGAGCGGGATGGAGAAGACGCTGTCCTCCTGCCACTCGAAGGTCTGCTTGGGACCCCCTTCGTACCAGACGCTCGTGGCTCCCCGCCCTTTGAGGACGTAGAAGATCTCGTCGTACATGTGGTGCTCCGCCTTGTAGGTCCCGCCGGGCGGGATCTCCGTGACGAAGCGGGTCGTGCTCTGGCCGAAGAGATACATCTTCTCGGCTGGGTCTGAGGTGGAGTCGAGGAACTCGGGGTCGGAGGTCAGGTCGAGCAGCACCGCCTGACAGCCCGTCCGGTCCCAAGGCCCTAGCTCGATGGCGGAGAGGTCGAAGACCCCCGGCGCCTGGACGACCTTGAGCCCCTCGTCGATGACCCACTTCGCGAAGGGCGTGTGCGTCCACCGGGCGTACTGGTCCGTCCAGGGTGCGTAGTAGTCGTTGGACACCGGACACCTCCTCTATGTATGCGGTGCCACCGGCAGCCCATCCCCTCATGCGCGGACCGGATCGTGCTGCCAGGGCCGGAGGACGGCATCATAGGATGCCCCCGGGGCATGTCAAGCAGCGTGGCGGGATGGACGGCGGGCAACAGTCGCGCTCCTGCAGGCGTACAGTAGCGCTTGAGTTGGGGTGGGTGCCGGAGAGCGATCACAAGGCGGGAGGCAGGCCATGGCGAAGCTGACGTTGGGATTCGCATCCTCACACGCGGCGCAGCTCAAGATGAAGCCGGAGAACTGGTCGCTGCTGCTGGAGAAGGATCAGCGGGACCGGCGCATGAGCTACGAGGAGCTGCTCGCCCGCGACCTGCCCGGGATGGAAGCGCAGATCACGCAGGAGAAGTGGAACGAGCGCTACGACGCCTGCCACGCGGCCCTGGGCGTGCTCCGCAACACCGTCGCCGAGGTCGCGCCCGATGTCATCGTCGTCATCGGCGACGATCAGAACGAGCAGTTCAGCTCGGCCAACATGCCCATGTTCAGCGTCTTCTTCGGAACGGAGCTCACCACCGTGAAGCGTGGAGGCGCGCGCGACACGGGCGCCCGCCCTCGGAGGGCGTGGAGCTTGGGGCAGGACGACACGGAGCCCGACGGCGCCTTCCCGGCCGACGAGGGCCTCGCGCGCCACATGATCCGGTCCTTCGTGGAGGACGGCATCGACGTCCACACCTCCGACGCGATGCGGGAGGAGGTGGGCATCGGGCATGCCTTCAACTTCCTCTACCGCTACATCCTGCCGGAGGGCAACATCCCCGTGGTCCCGCTCTCGGTCAACACCTTCTTCCCGCCGAACCAGCCGACCCCGAGGCGCTGCTACGAGGTGGGCCAGGCGCTCGGCCGGGCCATCGAGTCGTGGGAGAGCGATGCCCGCGTCGCCGTGATGGCCTCGGGCGGGCTGAGCCACGTCATCCTCGACGAGGAGATCGACGACATGACGCTCACGGCGCTTGCGGCCAAGGACGCCGACGCGCTGGCGAATCTGCCCGTGGACCGGCTCACGCGCGGCACGTCGGAGATCAGGAACTGGGTCGTGCTGGCGGGCGCGACGGAGCCGCTGGACATGACGCTGATCGACTACATCCCGTGCTACCGCACGATGGCCGGCACCGGCTGCGGCATGGGCTTCGCCACCTGGCAGTAGGCGGGGGCGGGCACAGCCCGCTCTTTGTTGACGGATAAGTGCTGAAACAAGCCCCGGTGCGTCGAGAGATCGGCGCACCGGGGCTTTGGCTGTGACTTCTCTGGGGTTGGCCCCTTGCGCCCAGCGGTTGGGGCTCCCCCTATTTGACCGCCTCGTAGAGGGCGCCCGCGTAGGCGACGGCCTCGTCGTATCGATCGAGGTACGCAGGGTCGGAGGTGAGGAAGTAGTACGACTTCCCCTCCTCACGGCGCTCGAAGGGCCTGGTGGTGCCCCATTCGGTGACGTCCACGCGCAGCGTCGGGTCCATGGGCTCCGCGGCGATGGTGTGCATCTTCGTCGCCCCCTCCTTCGAGAGGAACCAGTTGATCCAGAGCTTCGCGGCGTTCGGGTTCGGCTGGTTCAGCATGACCATGACCTGGTTGGTCGTGCCCGACAGCACGCCACCCTGCAAGAGCTTCTGACTCAGCCTGGCGACCGGCGCGCCCAGGAATGAGAGGCTGTCGATGTCGGTGCCCGCGGACCCGCAGGCGATGCACATGGCGTATTTGCCCTGGGCAACACCGTTCACGATGATGGTGAGGTCGTTGGTGAAGGTGACGGCCATCTCCGGCGAGAGCAAGCGATCGAGGAACTCCTTGCCGACGTCCGGGTGGACGTACGCCTGGTAGTAGTTCCCGCCGCCGCCGGAGCCGGTGGGCGTGTAGGCAACGATCTTCCCCTCCCACTTCGGGTCCAGGAAGTCGAACACCGTGGTGAAGGCGGCGGCCTCCTCTTCGCTGACGAGGTCCGTGTTGTATCGCATCGAAGCGTCGAATTTCTCCGCGGATGCGGCATAGTTGAACACGAGGCTCTGTTCCGGGTCCCCGTACCAGTGCCTGCCCGCGAACCAGAGGGACAGGTCCGTCACCTCAGGGAGGACGAGGGAGTCAGCGAAGACGTCGATGGAGCCGGAGGGAGCCATCCTCCCGTTCGCCGTCGATTGACCGGCATACATGATGTCCACCAGGAACTGCCCGTTGGTCCGCTCGGCGAGTATCCGGTTCGCCGACGCGCCGCCGCTCCCGACGGAGACGACGGTCTTGATGCCGAACTTCTCCTCGAAGAACGCAGCCACCGGACGGAGGGAGCGCCCGGACGAGGTGTTGAAGGACAGGGAGAGGTTCCCCTCCTCCTGGGCGGCCTCGATGAGGGCCTCCCAGTCGGCCTCGGCCTGGGCCGCGGCATCGAGCGTTGGGGTCGGCTCCGCCTGCGAGGGCGCCGTGGCGGTCGGCGCGGGCGTAGCGGTTGGATCGGCGCCACAGGCGGCCAGGACGAGTGCCACGGATACAGCGATCACCGTCAGTAATCCCCATCGTTTGCTTATCATCTGACCTCCCTCTTCGCAGCCGGGCCAACCGGTCGCGCCTGGCGTCGTCGACGCTATCGCGCGAGTCGTACTCTACCCAGGAAGTCGCTCCAAAGCAAAAAACCCCGATGGGCCCGGCCAGCCGTGGCCTCTGCCCTCGGTGTCCATGGGTGGGATAGTGCCGCGCTCCCACGGCGCCCGGCGCGAGCGAGTGGGTCCAGGGCCACGCCCTTGCTGGGTCTGACGTACGGCGATCGGTGAGCGCCCTGCCAGGCTCGTGGACAAGCGCGCCCGGCGCGAGCGAGTGGGTCCAGGGCCACGCCCTGGTGGGTGCAGGGCTGTGCCCTGCTATGCTGGCGGGCCTGTAAGCGAGGTGAGCATGGCGATCGCCGCCCGCGTCCGCACGCACATGGCCGACAGCTCCTGGATCCGCCGGATGTTCGAGCTGGGGATCGCGCTCAAGCGCGAGCGCGGCGAGGACAACGTCTTCGACCTCTCCCTGGGCAACCCGGTGATGGAGCCGCCGCCCGAGTTCCTCGAAGCGCTCCGCGCCTACGCCGCCGCGCCCGCGGCCGGGGCGCACCGCTACATGCCCAACGCGGGCTACCTGGAGACCCGAGCGGCCGTCGCGGACTCGCTCGCCAGGGACACCGGGCTGCCCTACGAGCCCCGGCACGTCATGATGTGCGTCGGCGCCGGCGGCGGGATCAACGTCGTGCTGCACGCGCTGTGCGACCCCGGCGACGAGGTCGTGATCTTCGCCCCGTTCTTCGCCGAGTACCTCTTCTACGCGGCGAACCACGGGGCCGTGCCCGTCGTCGTCGGCTGCGGGCCCGGGTTCACGCCCGACCTGGCTGAGCTTGGATCGAAGCTGACGGCCCGCACGCGGGTCGTCCTGCTCAACTCGCCCAACAACCCATCGGGGGCCATGTACGACGCCGGCTTCGTCGCGGCGCTCGCCGAGGTCCTGGCGCGCCGGAGCGCGGAGCTCGGCACCGAGATATTCCTGCTGAGCGACGAGCCGTACCGCAAGATCCTGTTCGACGGCGCGACGTACCCCTTCCCGCAGGCCGTCTACCCGCGCACCGTCACCGTGACGTCGCATTCGAAGGACCTGGCCTTGGCGGGCGAGCGCATCGGGTACGTGGCGCTGAGCCCCGAGCTCCCCGGCGGCGAGGAGCTGATGGACGCGCTCGTCTTCTGCAACCGCACCCTCGGCTTCGTGAACGCGCCGGCGCTCATGCAGCACCTCGTGCGCGGCCTCCAGGACGTGACCGTCGACGTCGGCGACTACCAGGCCAAGCGGGACTACCTCCACGGCGTGCTGGTGGATGCGGGGTACGACGTCTTCAAGCCGCAGGGGGCCTTCTACCTGTTCCCGCGCTCCCCGGTGGAGGACGAGATGCGGCTCGTCGGCGCGCTTCAGGAGCACGGCGTGCTGGTCGTGCCTGGGCGTGGGTTCGGCATGCCCGGCTACTTCCGCATCTCCTACTGCGTGGAGCGGCGCGTGCTCGAAGGGGCGGCGCCCGGCTTCCGGGCCGCCGCGCGGGAGCTCGCCGCGTCGTGACCCGGCGGGCGGCGTCCGCTATCATGGGCGCCGCGATGGGGCGGTGAAGGGGCGAGATGCTGCAGGGGCCGAGAGATTTCGGGCACGATAACCAGCTCCGGGCACGCATGTGGTTCACCATGCTGCTGCTGGGGCTCGTCTACGCCGTCTTCCTGTTCGTGCTGTTCCGGCTCGGCGTCGGGGTCGGCATCATGCTGGTGCTCGCGGGCGGCCTCGCGCTGTTCCAGCTCCTCGCATCGGACCGCATGGTGCTTGCGACGATGCGGGCCAAGGTCGTCTCGCCGGAGCAGGAGCCGGCGCTTCACGCCATGGTCGAGCGGCTGTCGCTCGCGGCGGGCATCCCGAAGCCCAAGATAGCCGTGGCCGACATGCAGGTGCCCAACGCCTTCGCCACCGGACGCAGCCAGAAGACCGCGGCCGTCGCGGTGACCAAGGGGCTGATGAGCCTGCTCTCCGAGCGCGAGCTCGAGGGCGTCTTGGCCCACGAGATCAGCCACATCCGCACCCGGGACGTCGTCGTGATGACCTACGCGAGCTTCTTCCTCGTCGTGGCCTCGACGCTGATGAACTTCCTCTTCTTCTCCGCCCTCTTCGGGGGCATGGGCCGCGGCCGGCAGGGGGGCGGCAGCGCGTTCATGATCGCGTACGTCGTGACCATCGTCGTCTGGCTGCTGAGCCAGATGCTGGTCGCGGCGCTGTCGCGGTACCGGGAGTACGGCGCGGACCGCGGCGCCGCGATGCTCACGCGCCGGCCTGCGGACCTGGCCTCGGCGCTCCAGCGCATCCAGGGCACGATCACCGGCCTGCCGCAGAACGACCTGCGGCGCGCCGGGAGTCTGAACGCGTTCTTCATCATGCCGGCGGTTGGCTCCGGGTTCGCCAAGCTCTTCTCCACGCACCCCCCGATGAACCGCCGGGTGGAGCTGCTGCGGGAGATGGAGCGCACCATCATGATGGTGGCCTAGCGCGTATGTGCTGGTTCCTCTCCGGCAATAAGACCGCGGACTGGGAGACGGCTGCCGAGGCCATGGGCCGGGCGGCCAAGCGTCTCGAGCAGGAGTTCCAGACCGTCACCACGGGCCGGGTGGGCGTGCTGGTCCGCCCGGACCCCGAACAGTCCCCCGAGGCGGCGAAGGCGGAGGTCGAGGAGGCGCTCCGTTCCGTGTCGTCCACGGAGGCCCGCTTCGACGTCGTGACCGACGACTCCGGACATCCGTGGGTGGTCGTCCGTGGCGATGGGCTCCCCGAGCTCGCCGGCGCGACGGGCGTGATCGGCACCGCGCTCGCGGGGGGCGGTCTGGGGGAGCGCGTCATCGCGGCCATCTACCCATTCCGGTGGAAGGACAGGCACGTCTACTGGATGTACCAGCCGCGGGTGCGCGCCTACACGCCCTTCGCGCCCCTGGGCTCCGGCGAGGACAGCGAGCGCGACCATCCGCTCGAGCTGCGTATGGAAGCGGCGCTCCGCAAGACGCTGCCCACGGCGAAGCAGGTCAGCGAGTGGTACCCGATCTGGGGCATGCCGCTCTAGCGGCGAGGAACGGCCCGCTGCATCGCCGCGTAGCCGCCGGCGATGATCCCCACGTCGAGCGCCGCCAGCAGCCCGAGCCCGGCTATCAGGGGCAAGCCGGCGAGGACGACCAGCGCGACGACCGCCACCCCGCTCAGCCCCAGCGACCCGATGATTCCGAAACCTAGCTTCTGTTGCACGGGGACCTGCTCCTGACGTGCCCGCTCCTGAGTGTCTGAAGTATACGGTGCGGGCCGCCCGGTTGAAGCGCGCACACCGTGGGTATACACTGGTGTAGACCCTCCCCCAGGGGGTATGGGTCTTGCTCGCTAAAGCAGGAGGCTCATCAGATGCTTGACGACGTCAGGGGCGATGCGCTCAAGAGGCTCAGCTACCTCTCGGGCCATCTGGACGGCGTGCGCCGGATGATCGAGGCCGACGCCTACTGCGTCGACGTGCTGAAGCAGACCCACGCGGTGCGCCGCGCCATCGAGAAGCTGGAGCTCCTCCTGCTCGATGGGCATCTGCGCTCCTGCGTGGTCGAGGGCGTTCGGGAAGGCAGGGAGGAGCAGGTCCTGGGCGAGCTGCTCGAGCTCTACGACGTGGCCAACCGGTGAGGTGACGAGATGACGACAGAGAAGCGAGCCGCCGAGCCGATCCGCCGGGTCGTGCTGCCCATCGAGGGCATGACCTGCGCGTCCTGCGTGGGCACCGTCCAGCACGCCATCGAGAGGGTCGAGGGCGTCTCGGAGGTCGTCGTGAACCTCGCCACGGAGACCGCCGCGGTCACCTTCGCGTCCGACGGGCGCACGGTGAGCGCGATGGCGAGTGCGGTGGCGGGTGTCGGCTACGGCACGGCGAGGCAGGACGCGGTCCTGAGCATCCCTGGGCTCGGCGACGAGGCGGCGGCCCGGCGCGTCGAGACGGCGCTGCGCGAGCTCGACGGCGTGGAGCGTGTCGAGGCGAGCGCCGAGGCGGAGCAGGTGGCGCTCACGTTCATGCCGGGTGCCGTTGCGGTCGACGACCTGCGGGCCGCGGTGGCCGAGGCCGGCTACGAGGCGGCCGAGATCAGCGGCGCGGACACCCTGGAAGCCGAGGTGGAGCGCCTCTCCCGGCGGGCCGAGGTGCGGCGGCTGCGCACCCGGATCATCGTGAGCGCATCGAGCGCGGCGGCCATCATGGCGCTCATGTTCGTGCCGGGCGTCGAGGACGCCATCGGGACCGCATGGATCAACGTGCTCGCCATGGCGCTGGCCACGCCCGTGCAGGTCTGGGCGGCAAGGCAGTTCTACGTGAGTGCGTGGGGCGCGCTCAAGCACGGCACGTCCAACATGAACACGCTCATCGCGCTGGGCACGTCGGTGGCGTACGGCTACAGCGCCGCGATCACCGTCTTCGGCCCCATCGGATCCGGATCGGGCGCGACGTACTTCGATACGTCGGCCACCATCATCGCGCTGATCCTGTTCGGCCGGCTCCTGGAGGCGCGCGCCAAGGGCAGCGCATCCGATGCCATCCGCGCGCTCATGAGCCTCCAACCCCGCACGGCCCGCGTGGTCCGCGATGGGGAGGAGGCCGACGTGCCCATCGCCGACGTGGTGCCCGATGACTCAGTCGTGATCCGGCCGGGCGAGCGCATCCCGGTCGACGGCGTGGTGACGAGCGGGGAGTCGAGCGTCGACGAGTCGATGCTGACCGGCGAGAGTCTGCCCGTCGACAAGAGCGAGGGCTCGGGTCTCTCCGGCGGCACCATCAACCTGACCGGCAGCGTGACGTTCCGGGCCACGAAGGTCGGCAGCGCCACCGTGCTCGCGCAGATCGTCCGGCTGGTCCAGCACGCGCAGGGGTCGAAGGCGCCGATCCAGCGGCTCGCCGACACCGTCGCGTCCTATTTCGTGCCCGTCGTCATCGGCGTCGCGGCGCTCACCTTCGCCGGGTGGATGGCCTTCGGGCCCGCTCCGGCGTTCAACCTGGCGATGCTCAATGCCGTCGCCGTGCTGATCATCGCCTGCCCGTGCGCGTTGGGGCTGGCGACGCCCACCGCCATCATGGTGGGCACGAGCGCGGGCGCGCGGGCCGGCGTGCTGATCCGCGGCGCGGCGTCGCTGGAGCAGGCCCACAAGATCGGCGTGGTCGTCTTCGACAAGACGGGGACGCTCACCGTCGGACGGCCCGCGCTCACCGACCTGGTGCCGGGCGCCGGCGTGAGCGAGGACGAGGTGCTGGTGCTCGCGGCATCGGTCGAGCAGCGCAGCGAGCACCCGCTCGGGTGGGCGCTGGTCGAGGCGGCCAAGGAACGCGGCCTGGCCCTGCGGCCCGTCGAAGCGTTCCAAGCAGCGCCAGGCCGCGGCGTCCGCGGGAGCGTCGGCGACGTGTCGGTGACCGTGGGCAGCCTGGGCCTCGTTCAGGGGGCCGGCATCGAGCTCGCCCCCAGCATGGAGGCGGGTGCGGCGGAGCTTGCGGCTCAGGGCAAGACGCCCATGTTCGTCCTGCGGGACGGCGCGGTGATCGGCATGCTCGCCGTGGCGGACGCGGTGCGGCCCGAATCGGCGGAGGCGGTCGCACAGCTGCGCGCCATGGGGATCGACGTCGTGATGCTGACCGGGGATTCGCGGCTCACGGCCGAGGCCATCGCCGCGCCGCTCGGTATCACGCGCGTGCTTGCGGAGGTGCTGCCCGGTCAGAAGGCGGCCGAGATCGAGCGCTTGCAGGCCGAGGGGAAGCTCGTGGCGATGGTCGGCGACGGCGTCAACGACGCCCCCGCGCTCGTGCAGGCGGACGTCGGCATCGCCATCGGCACCGGGACCGACGTGGCGCTGGAAGCCGCCGACGTGGCGCTCATGCAGGCCGACGTGCGGAGCGTCGCGGCGGCGATCCGCCTGTCGCGCTCGACCATACGCACGATCCGGCAGAACCTGGTCTGGGCCTTCGGCTACAACGTGGTGCTGGTCCCCGTTGCGGCCGGCGTGCTGTACCCCTTCTTCGGAGAGGCCGGATTCCTGAACCCGATGCTCGCCGCCGTCGCGATGGCGCTGAGCTCGGTGTCGGTGGTGACCAACAGCCTGCGGCTCCGCGGCTGGAAGGCATAGGCGATAAGCCAGAGGCCCAGGCCGCAGGCCGTGGGCCATACCTAAAGCTATACGGGAGGCAAGATGACGCAGCAGCTCGATACGATCTTCGGGAAGGCGGGCGACACGGCGATCGACCCGGTGTGCAAGATGGTGGTCGACAAGGCCAACCCATCGGGCGGCACCGCGGAGCACGGGGGAACGACGTACTACTTCTGCTCCACCGGCTGCCAGCACGCCTTCGCCGAAGAGCCCGCGAAGTACCTGTAGCAGCGCGAAGCGCGGCCCGCTACCCGGCGAGCAGCTCGTCGATGAACCCGTTCACCTTGTCCTCGTTCAGCGCGCCGGTCCACGTCCGCAGGACCCGGCCGTCGGCGTAGATGAAGACGGTCGTCGGCATCCCGAGGATGCTGAACTTCGTGTTGACGTCCGGGTCGGACGTGATCCCCGCCGGGTAGGTGATGCCGAGCTCGGCGAGCAGCGCCTCCCCCTGCTCGCGCGTGCCGAGGCGCCACTGCGGGCCGATGTCCACGCCCACGATGGTGACCTCGTCGGCGCGCGCGTCGTGGACGCGCTGGAAGTCCGGCATCTCCAGCCGGCAGGGGGCGCACAGCGCCGCCCAGAAGTTCACGACGACGGGCTTGCCCCCATCGACGATCCCGGCCAGGGTGACCTCCCCCTCGCCGATGACGTCCGCGCCCTGACTGACCGTGATCGCGAGGTCGGGGGCGGCGTCTGAGCCCCCGCTCGAGCAGGCGGTGAGTACGACCGAAGCCGCGAGCGCCGCCAGCGCCAATATCCCGAGGTTGCCGAGCTTGCGTGTCACCGAGTGTCTCCCATCGCCAGCACTTCCTTCCTTGGGCTGATCCTCACCGGAGCTGATCCTCACTGAAGACTACGCGCTGGGCGTGCGGTCGGGTTGATAGACGGCTGTGCGCGGGTAGAAGTCGGACCACGAGAACCAGAACGAGACGAACGAGGGAAGCTGCGCGAGCCGCGTGCCCTTGAGTGGTCCGTCGAGCGCGACGCCCTGGACCGCCGACCAGAGCGAGCCCGTCTCCGTATCGCGCATCGTCGTGGGGTCGCCCCGCTCGAACGTGAGCGTCCGGCCGTCCACCGTGCGCTCGAACACGGCGGCAGCCTGCGAGTCCGGGTCGAAGGTGACCACGATGGGCTCGCCGTCGTAGGCGTCGTTGAGCACCTCGATGCTCGCCAGGTCCCGGTAGGCGTAGGCGATGACGTCGCGCCCGTGGCGCAGGCCGATCACGAGCTCCTTGGTGGGCAGCCGGTCGTCGCGGTTCGTCTCGCCGAGGATCCCGGCCTGGCCGGAGACGTAGTACCCCTCGTAGCGGTCGTTCCGGAAGAGGCTGTAGCCGCGGTCGAGCAGGAGGGTGTCCGGGTGCTGAGCGGTCCAGGCGCCCCAGGTCGTGAGCTGCGACGGCAAGAGCTCCATCCGGACGCCGGTCAGCGGGCCCTGGACGCCCTCCGCCAGGAACTGGCTCCATAGCGTCTCCGTCTGATGGTCGTAGAGAACGACGGCGTTCATGATGAGCTTGCCGGAGACCCCGAAGGTGAGCTCCTGTCCCTCGATGCTGCGGGCAAAAACCATGCCCGTGAAGCAGAGCGGTCACCAGGTGATGACGACAGGCATCCCTCCCACCGTGTCGTTCACGACCTCGCGCGAGCTGAGCTGCGCCGTGGAGTAGGCCCGGTGGTCGCCGTTGATCGAGAGGCCGATGACCCGGCTCGTCGCGACCATCTGCGCCTCGGCGTCGTCGCCGCTCACGAAGGTGGGGTTGAGGATGGCGTCGATGGCGTCGCGCCGGAGGACCGAGATGATCTTGAGATCGGCCCGCTCGCCGCCCTCGCCGGGGGTCGCGACGGAGACCGTGATCGTGGGGTGCAGGAGGCGCCACACCGGCGTGCCGGGGATCTGCGTCAGCAACGCCACGATCGCCACTCCGATGACACTGATGTAGACCCAGGTGCTCGTGCTCACGCCGCCTCCTCGTTGCACTTTGGATGCGCGCACGCGCGGCCCGGTGCCTCGCCGCACCGACGGGGGGCTGGCGAGCGGGTGATAGACTTGAACCGCGGGGTGAGGAGTGGCGTGCGGCGCATCGTTTCCATGATCGGAGCGCTCGGGGCTGTCCTCGCGTTCGGCGGAGCCATCGTCGCGCTGCTCGGCACCGGTGAGCCGGGGGAGGAGATGGCGCGCGGACTCGGCGCGCTGGGCATGGCGGTCGTGGGACTTGCGGGGGCGGTGGCGAGCGGTGCGCGCCTCCGCACGGGGATGATGCTCATGGCGGCCTCGGCGCTCGGCGGCGTCCTCCTCGAGCCGGACCTCTACCTGGTGGGCGCGGTGCTGTTGGCGGCGGCCGTCGCCGTCGGTCTGCGCGTGGGCGTCGCGGAAGGGTAGCGGCGCCGCGTCGAGCTCCCGTTGTGCGGAGTCGCGCAAAGGCGGGGTGTGCACCGGTAGAATGGATGGCGCCGGACACGACTGCTTCGGATAGACGGAGACGCATGACCACATCCCCCGCCCCTCAGTTCGTCAAATACACCTTCTACCAGGTGGACCCCGCGTGGCGCCGGCTGCCCATCGAGACCCGCGCGCAGGACAGGCGCGAGCTCGCCGGCGTGATCGACGGGGCGTCGTCGGAGATGATCGTGCGCACCTACAGCCTGATGGGCATGCGGGCGGACGCCGACATCATGGTGTGGTCCGTGAGCCCGGACCTCGAGCACGTCAGGGGGTTGGCCACCGACGTGGCGGCGACGCAGCTCGGCTCGTACCTGCGGAGCACGCACTCCTACCTGGCGATGACGCGCCGCTCAACGTACGTCAACGAGCACGAGCACACGGGCTCGGAGGGGCGGCTTCGGATCCGGCCGATGGGGCGCCGCTACCTCTTCGTCTACCCCTTCGTGAAGACGCACGCCTGGTACCAGCTACCGCCCGAGGAGCGGCAGCGCATGATGACGGCGCACTTCGACGTCGGGCACCGGTACCCGGAGGTGGTCATCCACACCGCGTACTCGTACGGGTTGGACGACCAGGAGTTCGTCTTGGGGTTCGAGACCGACCAACCGGACCGCTTCCTGGAGCTCATCATGGAGCTGCGGTCGGCGGAGCAGCGGCCCTACACCGAGCGTGACGTGCCGATCTTCACCTGCCTGCTCGGCGCGACCAGCGAGGTGCTCGACAGCCTGGGCTAGCGGCCGCAAAAAGAGCCAGCCGGCTCGTGGTGGAGCCGGCTGGCTTGTGTGTCGATGCTTGGGGGCCGCGGTCAGCTTGGGTAGTCGAAGTCCTTGTTGATCGCGATGTACTCCTTCGACGCCTCGGGTACCGCGTCCTCGGCGAAGATCGCCTCAACCGGACAGACCGGCTCGCAGGCGGCGCAGTCGATGCACTCATCGGGGTTGATGTAGTACATCTTGTCGCCCTCGTAGATGCAGTCAACGGGACATACGTCGACGCATCCGGCGTCCTTCACGTCGATGCAGGTCTCGATGATGATGTAAGTCATATGCCGCAGAACCCTCCTGGGTCGGGTGTGGTGCTCCGCGCCGTCGTGCGTGGCGCGCCGCTGCAGGAAAAGTCTACCAGAACACGCTTCGATGGGGAACGCGTTGGCGGCGCGTCTGCCCGATTGACGGGGCTCCGGCCTTGCTGGTAGCCTGATGGAACCTAAGTTCCTGCGAGGAGCACCGATGATCACGGTCACCGACACTGCTGCCGAGAAGCTGCGTGGCATCCTGGAAGAGGAAGGCCAGCCCGAGGCTGCCCTGCGCGTCATCGTCGTCCCGAACGGCAACGGCGCCCAGTACATGCTGGCACTGGAGGACGAGACGGCGGACGACGACCTGGTGCTGCACGAGGCCGGCTTCCGGGTGATCGCCGACGCCGAGAGCGCCGCCCTCCTGGACGGTGCGATGATTGACTACACCGACGGGCTGATGCGCAGCGGGTTCGTCATCACGAACCCGAACATCGCCACGGGTGGTGGCGGCGGCTGCGCCTGCGGAGGCAACTGCGGCTGCGGCGCGTCCCACTAGACCCCGAGCCCACACCGGAGACGACGAAAGGCGTCCTTCACAGAGAAGGACGCCTTTCTCGTTGCCCGCGCCTTCTCTCGTTGCCCGGACGTGAAAGGGCTGGGCAGGCTACCCGTCGTTGATGTAGCGGTAGGCGGCCAACCCCGCGGCGACGCCGTCGCCCACGGCGTTCGCGAGCTGCCGGTCCGAGTGCTGGCGGATGTCGCCCGCCGTGAACACGCCGGGCACGCTGGTGGACATCTGCAGGTCGCTGACCACGTGGCCGGCGGCGTCGATCTCGATGCTCTCCCGGAGGTAGTCGTTCACCGGGTGGAAGCCGATGTAGATGAACACGCCGCTCGTGGGCCGCTCGGAGACCTCGCCTGTCTTGAGGTTCTTGAGGACGATGGCGTTCACGTCGCCGTTCCCCTTGATCTCCTCCACGGCCGTGTCCCAGATGAACTCCATCTTGGGGTTGTCGAAGGCACGCTGCTGGAGGATCTTGGAGGCCCGCAGCTCGTCGCGCCGGTGGATGACCGTCACGCTCTTCGTCATGCGGGTCAGGTAGCCCCCCTCGTCCATGGCGGCATCGCCCCCGCCGACCACCGTGACGTCCATGTCCCGGAAGAAGTTGCCGTCGCAGGTCGCGCAGTAGGAGACGCCCCGGCCCGAGAACTCCTCCTCGCCCGGCACGCCGAGCTTGTTGTGCTCGCCGCCCGTGGCGACGATGACGGTCTTGGCCGTGTACTCGCCGTCGTGGCCGATGACCTTCTTGAGCGGGCCATCGATGTCCAGGCTCGCCACGAGGTCGTACTTGAACTCGACGCCGAAGCGCTCCGCCTGCTTCTGGTAGAGCGCAGCGAGCTCGGGCCCACCGATGGGCTCGGGGAACCCGGGGTAGTTCTCGATCTCGCCGGTGTAGAGGATCTGGCCGCCGATCGCCATCTTCTCGATGACCAGCGTCTTGAGCATGGCGCGGACGGTGTAGATGGACGCGGCGAGGCCCGCGGCCCCGCCACCGATGATCACGACGTCGTAGTCAGACTTGTTCTCAGGCTTGCTTGCCATCCTTCGGTGCCTCCTTCGGTGCTCTCCCAAGAATATGATGCACCCGCCGGGCTGCCTGGTGCTAGGCCCGGCGCATCGCGTCAACCTAGACGTGGTAGCGGTTGAGCCCGTCCACGCTGTCGCGGTTCAGCTTGCGGTTGAGGTGCAGCCCCTCCACGATGAACTCCATCGCCGATGCGATGACGGCGGGGTCCTCGCCGACCTTGAGCTTCTTCAGGGCGTCCCGGAAGCCATCGAACTTCGCCAGGGTCTTCACGTAGTCCGCAGACGGCATGCCGGCGCTGGTCTCGATGGTCGAGCCCGTCTCGAAGGCGACCACGAGCTGGTCGAAGTCGCTCGGTGAGAAGTAGCGGTCGAAGACGTTGAGGACGGCCTTCTTCACCAACTCCTCGATCACCTTGCCCTCGCGCTCCTCCTCCATGGTCTCGAGCTCGATCTTGCCGACCGTCGAAGCGACCATGAACGGGAGGTCGGTGATGCGCGGCGCGGCCTTCGGCTCGTGGCTCATGAGCGCACGGCGCAGGGCGTTGGCGATCACGGTCTCGTAGTTCGCGATGGAGACGCGGACGCTCACGCCGGAGCGCTGGTTGATCTCGGGGTGCCTGCGGGCGAGGGCGGTGAACTCGGCGATGATCTCCTTGATATAGGCCGGGATCACCATGCGCTCTTCCGTGTCCGCGAAGGTCCGGCGCTCCGCCTCCATGATCTGGATCTCGTGGGCCGCCTCGCGCGGGTAGTGGGTGCGGATCTGGGCGCCGTAGCGGTCCTTGAGCGGGGTGATGATCCGCCCACGGTTCGTGTAGTCCTCCGGGTTCGCGCTGGCCACGACGACCACGTCCAGGAAGAGGCGGACGCGGTAGCCCTTGATCTGGACGTCGCGCTCCTCCATGAGGTTGAACAGTCCCACCTGGATGCGCTCCGCGAGGTCCGGCAGCTCGTTGATGCAGAAGATGCCGCGGTTCGACCGGGGGATCAGGCCGTAGTGGATGGCCAGCTCGTCCGAGAGGTAGCGGCCCTCCGCGATCTTGATCGGGTCGACGTCGCCCACCAAGTCGGCGATGGAGATGTCGGGCGTGGCCAGCTTCTCGCCGTAGCGCTTGTCGCGTCCGATCCACTCGACGGGCGCGTCGTCGCCCTGCTCCGCGACGAGGTCCCTAGCCTGCTTGGAGACCGGGGCCAGGGGGTGGTCGTTGATCTCGCTGCCCGCAAGGATCGGGATCTCCTCGTCGAGCAGGTCGACCAGTCCGCGGATGATGCGCGACTTCGCCTGGCCGCGCTCTCCCAGCAGGATCATGTCCTGTCCGGCGAGCACCGCGTTCTGGATCTGCGGGATCACCGTGTCGTCGAAGCCGACGATGCCGGGGAACAGGGGTGTGCCGCTCTCGATGCGGGCGATGAGGTTGCGCCGCATCTCTTCGCGGACCGAGACGATCTTGTAGCCGCTCTTCTTGAGCGCGCCGAGCGTGTCTGGCTTCCGTTTCGCGGTCGTCAAAGCGAGTCTCCGAACCGGCGGGTGGGGGCGCGCCCATTCTACGAAGGCAGCGCGTGGGCCACAACACGCGACCCCGGTCCCTCGCGGCATCCCGCCGTGACGGCCCTCGCGCTTATGAGCTTATTAGAGATAAACCTCCGTGGGTCCCAGGACGGTGACCTGGCGGCGCAGTCCGCCGGAGTGGGCGCGCACGGGATCGAGCCGCAGGACCACTGCACGGGGCGGCGTGCCGGAGCACATCCTGCTCCCGATGGCCCTGGCGATGGCGTGCCCCAGGTGAGGCGCGTCCTCGCCGACGAGCTCGTCGACCATGCGGCGGATGAGGTGATCGCTCATGTGCTTCTCCTTTGTATGAGTGAGACGGCGGGGTGGCGCGATGGGTTGGCGCTAGGACTGGTCGGTGGCCTCGTCGAGCTCGTCCGCCATCGCCTCGGCGAAGCGCTCGAACCGCCCGGCAAGGGACGCTGCGTAGGCGGTCATGTCGTCGCGGCGGGAGGTGGCGAGGGCCAGGTCCGGGTTGGCGGCGAAGGAGGCGATGTCGTCGACGATGGCGCTGTACATCGTGTTGAACTGGCCGGCGGGGACCCCGACGGCCTCGACGGAGAAGGGCATCTCCCCGTCCACCCTGTCCTCGGTGGCGCCGATGGGCGAGTCGCCGAGGACCACGGAGAGGAAGCTGAGCACCAGCATGATGATCCCGAGAGTGGTGGTGGTCTTGAGCATCTCGTCCTCCCCGTTACCTGAGCCGTTCGCCTGGCCGTTGTGCCTTGCAAGTCGTAGTTTGGCCTCACGGGGAGGAGGCGCCTTCCTCCAAGGTGTTGAGCGCGGCTCATCACAAGTGGTGAATCTCAAGGGGAGCGGGCACGGCCGGTGCGCCTGGTAGCATGGGAGCCCGCCCAACCGACCCGGACCGGAGCTGCCTCATGACGTGGGTTGCCGCCGTGCTCGTCAGCACGACGCTGTTCGCGCTCGTCTCGATCCTCGACAAGCGACTCGTGGCGGACCTCTTCCCGAGCGCGCAGTCGTTCAACGTCGCGTTCGGGCTGCTTCAGGCCCCGATCGCGGCGGTGCTGTTCGCCGTCGTGGTGCCGACCGTCGGCTTCGACGGGGGCGCCGGCATCCCGTGGGCCATCGCGAGCGGGCTGCTGTGGGCGGGCGGCATCATCCTGTTCTTCCACGGGCTCCGGCTGGAGGAGGTCTCGCGCGCGACCCCCATCCAGATGACCGCGCCCATCTTCACCGCGCTCCTGGCCGTGACGTTCCTGGGCGAGTCGCTGAATGCGCTCCAGTGGGTGGCGATCGGCATGGTCGTGCTCGGCGGCGCGACGGTCACCGTGCGCCCCGAGCTCGGGCGGCTCCGGATCGCGAACCGGCGGGCGCTCGTCATCCTGCTCGGCGCGAGCTTGGTCATGGGCGTGGCCTTCGTGGTCAGCAAGGAGGCCACGAACCACATGAACGTCCTGGCGATCCAGGCGTTCCGAGCGGCCGCGATGGGCGTGGGCGTCCTTGTGCTCCAGGGCAGGGGGCGGGCGTTCCGCGAGGTGCGGGGGATGCTGCGGGAGCGGGCGGCGATGGGCACGCTCGTTCTCACCGAGGGCATCCTGGCCCCCATCGCCGCGTTCATGTTCGTGCTCGCGCTATCGATGGGGCCCGTGTCGCTGGTGAGCGCCGTCTCGTCGTCGCGGCCGCTGATCGTGCTGGCCGCCAGCGCGGCCCTGAGCACGCGATCCTGGAACGTGCTCGGCGAGCCGCTCGACCGGGGGACGCTGGGGATCAAGCTGGCGTCGACGGTGCTGATCGTGGGGGGCGTCGCGGTGCTGGCGCTCGCGTAGCGTTGCCGCGCTGGCGAGTGGGTGCAGGGCTATGCCCTGCCGCTGACTCTCAGCGACCGGCGAGCGCTCGATCGCGGTCGTCGTCGTTGGCGGCTGGCGCGAGCCGAGTGGGTGCAGGGCTGTGCCCTGCCTAGCCGCCTCCGACGGGGCGCACGATCTCCAGGCGGTCGCCGTCCTCGAGCGCGACCTCGCCGAAGGCCGCGCGGTCGAGCACGTCGCCGTTGCGTGCGACCGCCACGTAGCGTCCGTCGTAGCCCAGCGACGCCAGGAAGCCGGCGACCGTGACGGGCCCCTCGACCTCCCGCTGCTTGCCGTTGACCGTGAGCGTGAGCATCAGGCCCTGCGGGCTGCCCACGCGTGGGCGGCCGCATCGCACAGCGCGCGCGCCGCAGCGTTCGGGTCGTCGGCTGCGAGCACGCTCGTGACGACGGCGACCCCGGCCGCTCCCGCGGCGATGACGCTGGGTGCGTTGGCCGCCGTGATGCCGCCGATGCCGAGGACCGGCAGTCTCACCGCGCGCGCGATCTGCTCCACGAGGCCGGTCCCCGCCGCCGCTTGGCCGGGGTGCGTCGCCGTCTCGAACACCGCGCCCGCGACCAGGAGGTCGGCTCCCTGCTCGGCAGCCTCCGTGGCGCCGGCGAGGTCGTGGACGGAGCGGCCCACGAGCAGCCGGCGGCCGCCCATGGCATCGAGCGCCGAGGCGACGGTGCGGGAGGCTTCCGCGAGCTGGACGCCGTCGGCGCCGGCCGCCTGCGCGACGGCCACGCTGTCGTTCACGAACAGCAGGGCACGCCCGGACGTCAGCTCGCGGAGGCGGCGCGCCAGCACCAGCTGCTCGGCGTCGGGCAGGTCCTTCTCGCGCATCTGCACGAGGCTCACGCCGCCGGCGACCGCGGCCTCGACCGCGGTCATCAGGGCGTCGACGCCGCCCGCGAGGCGCCGGTCGGTGACCAGCGCGACGCATGGCATGGGGATCGTGACGGGGGCGGCCTCGGCGGTCCTGGCGGCCCTCACGACGTCGCCTGGATGACGCCCTCCAGCGGGCTGCTCGCCTGGGCGTAGGCCTGCTGCTCGATGCGCCCGGCCAGGTACGCCTTGCGCCCGGCCTCGACGCCGAGCTTGAAGGCCTCGCCCATGAGGGCCGGGTCCTTCGCGCGGGCGATGGCGGTGTTCACGAGCACGGCGTCGGCGCCCATCTCCATGGCCTGGGAGGCGTCGGACGGCACGCCCAAGCCCGCGTCGACGACCACGGGGACGGTCGCCTGCTCGATGATGATGGTGATCTCCTCGCGCGTGTGGATGCCCCTGCCCGAGCCGATGGCCGAGCCCAGCGGCATGACCGTTGCGCAGCCCACCTCCTGGAGGTGTCGGGCGAGCACGGGGTCGGCGTGGATGTACGGCAGCACGGTGAAGCCGTCGGCCAGCAGAGCCTTGGCGGCCTCCAGCGTGCCGATGGGGTCGGGGAGCAGGTATTTCGGGTCGGGGATGACCTCGAGCTTGACCCAGTTCGGCAGGCCGAGCGAGCGCGCGAGCCGCGCGACCATGACGGCCTCCTCGACGGTCTTGCAGCCGGCGGTATTCGGCAGCACCGTGTAACGGTCGGGGTCGATGACGTCGAGGATGGTCGGCTCGTTGGGGTGATCGAGGTCCAGCCGCCGGATGGCGACCGTCACCACCTCGGCGCCCGAGGCATCGAGCGATGCGACGAGCTGCTCGTTGCTGCGGTGGCGCCCGGTGCCCGCGATCAGCCGGGAGCGGAACGTGAACTCCCCGATGTGCAGCAGGTCGTCGCCCATGTCGCCTCGCTCCGAAAAAAACCACCGGCCCCGGGGGGACGGTGGCTCGCCTATCGTCCCTCCGCTGGCATTACCCAGATCAGGTGACCGGTCGCCCCGAAGACGTCGGGGCCTCTCAGCCTGGCTTCCCCAAGCTCCCGGAGTGCGCCGCAGCGCGCGGCCAGCATAGCACAAGGGCATCGCCCTTGACCCACTCGCTCGCGCCGACCGGCGCTTGCCGACGAGCCAGGCTGGGCGCTCGCCGGTACCCTGATGTGAAGCGGCAGCGAGTGGGTGCAGGGCTATGCCCTGCCGGCGAGCACCTACCGGAACAGGTCCTTCGCGCGCTCGCGGATCATCGGCGCGATGCCGCTCTCGCCCGGCGTGTAGGCGTAGCCGCGGACGATGGCTGCCGGGACGCGGTCGAGCTTGTTCGTGACGAGCTCTGCGGCGGCGGCGAGCTCGTCGGCCACCGCGATCACGGTCGAGTGCAGCTCGCGGCCGTCCGTGTCGGTCCTGCCCCGGTAGTCCCACAGCGGCTCGATGCCCGCGACGCCGATGGCGACGTTGGCGGCGCCCTCCCGCCAGGCCCGCCCGAAGGTGTCGGAGAGGATGACCGCGACCTCGGCGCCGGCCGCTCGCACGCGGTCCCGGATGCGGCGCGCGGACGCGTCCGGGTCCTCCGGCAGCAGCGTGACGATCTCCCCGCTCGCCGAGCCGACGTTCGAGCCGTCGAC
>JADFQE010000019.1 GCA_022561985.1 Chloroflexota bacterium | reverse complement strand
GCGCATGGCCCTGAAGACGTCCGTCTCCCGGAGGTCAGGGGGCGGGAACGCCTCCCGGACAGCCGCGAACTCCTCCTCGATCTCACTGGCCCTGCTTGCGGCGCCGGTGCTGATCCCGCTCAAGCGATCGATGCTCTCCCGGGCCTCCGCCTGCGCTGTGCGCTCGGCCCCGGCGCCCAAGACGAGGATGACGGCAGCGGAGAGCAGCACGACGGCGTAGAGCGCGGCGCCGATCGCCCAGTACGGGTGCACGGCGACCCAGTCGCGGGCGGTCTGCGCGTCGAAAGCGATGCGCAGGTTGGGGAGACGGACGTTGAAAGAGCGGGCCTGTGGGGGGTTCATGGCATCGCGTCGGCGGCCGCGATCCGGTGTGGCCTCCGGCCAACCAGCATACCCGGCGGTGGTGCGCAAGTCGCCCTGGTAGGGCTGCGGGACGTGAGCGCGGTGGGCAGGCTACTGAGGCTGCTCGGAGATGAGGTCGGCGCCGCCGTTGTCGAGCTTCGCGCTGGCGCCGAACGCGTTGCCCTTCCCCGTGCCGTTGATGTTGAACATGCCCGAGACGATGGGGGCGACTTTGCCGGTCTTCTGGCTGCTGCCCGACTTGCAGGGATTATCCTCACTGAAGTAGCAGAACAGGATGTCGATATAGAAGATGCCCCAACTTTGCGGTGTCAGCTGAAAGGTCAGCGTCTTCTCTGGGTATGGTTCTCCGCCGGCCATCTGGACCACGGGTTGGGTGCCGGCTTCGTCGCCGTAAGGGGTTGCCGCGGTGGGCCAGGACAGCAGCAGGCTGTTGGCGGGATAGCCGGGGCAGAGTGCCAGCTCTGTGCTCTGGACCGGTGCCTGACAGTTGCCCACGTCGGGCTCGTCGGGTGGGCTCACCAGGCTTCCGCCCGCGCTGCCGGCCTCATAGATCATCTGCACGGACGTGATGACGGCCACGTGCCGCAGGCTCTTCTGCGACGGGCTGCTGCTGCAGTTCCAGATGTGCAGTGTGTAGTCGATGGGCTCGTCCACCTGGACCCATGTGGGGTCGCGGCTGACCCAGGCGTAGAAACACGCCTCGTTTGGATCGGTGGGCGTTGGCGTCGGTGCCGGGGGCGCGCCGAGATCGCCCGGCACCTCGACGGTCACGATCACCTGCTGCCCGTTCACGGCGTCGATCAAGGACGCGTTGGGGGTCGGGGCGGGGGCCAAGAGGTCGGCGGTTGCCAGGTCCCACGACCCGTAGAACCCGACGCACTCGGCGAAGGTCTCGTCGCCGGGCTTTCCGCTGTCGCACTCCTCGAACGGGTCGCTGCTCTCCAGCAGCCAGAGCGCCTGCTGGGTGACCGCATCCAGCGCGTACGCCACCTCCGCGTTCTCGCGGGAGATGCCGAAGAAGTTGAGCGCCGTGCTGGTCTGACGGAGCGCCGGGCCCATGATGAGCCCGCCCGTCCCCAGCAGGATGAGTACCAGCACGAGGGCCAGCCCTTTCTGTGAGCGGAGCTGTTCCATGATCATGCCGGCGCCGGTGCCATCAGGATGGAGCCGCGGACACGGTAGGTGCGGGCCTCGCCGGGGAAGCCGGGGCCCTTGGGGAACGACGTGAGGTCGATGACGATCAGGTCTCCGGTGCCCCTGGTGAAGAGGACGCTGGAGACCGGGCTGGCCGCGATGGTCGTGCTCCCGGTCCACGTGCCGTCGCAAGTCGCCGTGAGCGTGTTCCAGTCGTCGCAAACGTCGAGCGTCCGTTCGAGGTCGGTGCTGGACAGCACGTACGTGGCCCGGAAGCGCTTGTACACGACGCCACCGGCGTCATACGTGTCGTACTGGGAGGCATCAGCCCAGTCCGTCCACGTGAGCTCGAGGGTCGTTGCGTCGGTGGTGTTCGTCGCCAGGTCGGTGGCCTGCGCGATGCGGATGTCGCGGCCCAGCGTTCGGCCGGCGTTCTCCATCGAGACGAGGGCGCGGATGCGCGTGCTGTTCTCGGCCGTCCGGAAGACGATCTGGCCCATGGCGCCGACCATGGGGGCCGCCAGCAGGCCGATGATGGCCATGCTCACCAGGATCTCAAGAAGGGTGAAGCCTCGTTGGCGCACGTCACGCTCGCTTGTACGTCGTCAGGCTGAGCACGGGGCGGCCTTCACGCGAGATGGCGATCGTGATCCGCTGGAAGCTTTCTCCCGAGCATGTCCCGGCCCAGTTGAATCCGCCGTCCGACGAGCAGTCGGTGTTGACGGTGATCGTGAATTGGAACGGGATAGCGATGTCGTCCATCGGGGAGCACGAGGCGGTCGTGTATTCGTCGGCGTAGCTGCACTCCTTGATCGCTTCGAGGTGGGAGCGGGCGAGGGCCTCGGCCTGCACGCCGTCGTCCAGCCTGCCGGTCGCCTTGGTGCTCGTGGTGACCGCCGAGAGGAAGGCGATCCCGATCGTCGCGAAGATGCCCAGCGCGATCACCGTCTCGATCAGGCTGAACCCTCGCTCGCCGTGCACGCGCTCCGCCCCCTGCCGCTAGAAGGAGCCCGTGAGGCTGTACATCGGCATGATGACGGAGAGGGCGACGAAGCCGACCATGGCCGCGAGCAGGATGGTCGAGACGGGCGTGATCATGGCGACGAGCGCGGTGGTCCGCTCCTCGGCCTCGGCCTCGAAGAAGTCGGCCACGACGCGCATCGTCACATCAAGCGTGTTGCTCTCCTCGCCGACGCGGACCATCTGGAGCATGAGCGGCGGGAAGAGCGGGTTGGCGGCCATGGGGTAGGCCAGACCCTGGCCCAGGAAGAGCCGCCGCTTCACCTGCTCCAGCGCGTCCTTGAAGACCGAGTTGGTGGTGGTCTCGGGCATGAGCTCCATGACCTCCTGGAGCGACAGACCCGCCGAGAGCATGAGGGACATCGTGCGGCCGAGCCGCGCGATCTCGCCCATCAGCATCGGGGCACCCATGAGCGGGATGCGCATGAGGATGCGGTCCTTGGCCCGCTGACCGCCCTCGGTCCTGACGTATGCGACGGCAGCGACGGTGACGACGATGGCGGTGACCAAGATGTGTATCCCGTATTTCAGGAAGCCGTCGGACATGGCCATCATGATCCTGGTCGGTGCAGGCAGCTCCGCATCGAAGGCCGTGAACAGCTCGCTGAGCGGCGGCAGGACGACCGTGAGCAGGATGATCACGACGGCGACGCCGACGACCATGATGATGGTGGGGTAGGTCATCGCGCCGGAGACCTTCTTGGCGAACGCCGCCTGCTTCTCCATGTGCTCGGCCAGATCGCGCAGCACCTCCTCGAGCCTCCCGGTGCGCTCGCCCACGTCGATGCTGCGGCGGTAGACCTCGTTGAACGCCTCGGGGTGCTTCGAAAGCGCGTGGGAGATGGACGTGCCCATGCTCAGGTCGCTGGTGATGTGGGTGAGGATGCGGCGCATCGCGGCGCTGTTGGAGCTCTGCTGTGCCAGGAGCTGGAGCGCGGGCAGCAGGCTCACCCCGGACTCGAGGAGCGTCGCGAGCTGGCGCGAGAAGGCGATGATGGCGCCCGGCTTGACGCCGAACATGCTGGGGACGGCCCCCTCCAGGCTGAAGGTGGACGCCATCGGGTGGAGGGCGATGTCGGTCAGGCCGCGGTCGGCGAGCACGTTCTGCGCGACGATCTCGCTGGCGGCCCGCACGGACCCCTTGACCCGGCGCCCGCGGTCGTCGGCCGCCTCGTAGCGGTAGCTGACCTGCTTGGGGGCGGGAGTGCGGGAGCGCTCGGGTGTTTGTGTCATGGCAAGAAGAGCTCTTAGGTGATGGTGAAGACGTTTCGGATGACTTCGTAGGGCGTCGTGATGCCGTCGTTGACCTTCATCATCCCGTCGCGCCAGAGCGAGATGGTGCCGTCCTCGACGGCCTGGGTCCTGATCTCGTCGGCGCTGGCGCCGGTCAGGATCAGCCTGCGGATGGCCTCGGTGATGGTCATGACTTCGAAGATGCCCGTGCGCCCTAGATAGCCGGTGCGGGCGCAGTAGCTGCAGCCGGTCCCGTAGACGAACTCGGTCCGCTCCTCGTTCATCTCCTTCTCGTAGGCGAGGCGCTCCTCCGACAGCACGGGGGCCATCGTGGCGCAGTTGGGGCAGATCTGGCGGACCATCCGCTGTGCGATGACGCCGCCGACGGCCGACGCGATCAGGAACGGCTCCACGCCCAGGTCGATCAGCCGGAAGATCACGCCGGCGGCATCGTTGGCGTGCACGGTCGAGAGGACCAAGTGCCCCGTGAGGGCTGCCTGGACCGCCGTCCCCGCGGTCTCCGCATCCCGGATCTCACCGACCAGGATCACGTCGGGGTCGAGCCGCATCGCGGCCCGCAGGCCGGAGGCGAAGGTGAGTCCGGCCTGCACGTTGACCTGCATCTGGTTGATCTTCGCGAACCGGTACTCCACCGGGTCCTCGATGGTGAGGATGTTGCGCCCGGTGGTATCGAGCTGGTTGAGCGAGGCATAGAGGCTCGTGGTCTTGCCCGAGCCTGTCGGTCCGCTGACGAGCACCATGCCGAAGGGCAGCTTCATGAGCTGCTGGTACGTTTCCAGCGCCTCGGGCCGGAAGCCCAGCTCCGGCAGCGTGCGGAACGCGAACGTCTTGTCGAGCAGCCGCAGCACCGCCATCTCGCCGTTGACCGTGGGGGCTGTGGCAACACGCACGTCCAGCTCTCTGTTGCCGTCCCGCACCGATATCTGGCCGTCCTGTGGGCGGCGCGTCTCGGCGATGTTCATACCGGCGATGATCTTGATGCGCGAGATCAGCGCCGAGTGGACCGAGATGGGCAGGGGCATCACGTCGTGCAGGATGCCGTCGATGCGGAACCGCACGCGGACCTCGGTCTCCTGCGGCTCGATGTGGATGTCCGAGGCGCGGTCCCGCGCGGCCTGCCTGATGAGCAGGTCGACGGCGCGGACGACCGGGGCCTCCGCGATCGCTTCGGCGGTCGACTCGTCGCCGGCCTTGGCTCTGGGGTCCGCGGCGACCGCCTGGACGCGGCGGAGCTCCGAGGCGATGTCGCCACCGATCCGGTAGTGGCGGTCGATCGCTTCGTCGACGTCCCGCTGCATCGCCAGGTAGGCTTCCACGGGCTTGCGCAGGGTCGCGCTGATCTCGTCCACCCGCTGCAGGTCGCCGGGGTCCGCCATGGCGACCTCCACGACCCCATCGCTCAGGCGGATCGGGACGATCCCGTACTTGCGGCAGATCCACTCGGGCACGATCCCGATCACCTCTTCCTCGATCTCCTGCCGCTTCAGGTTGACGAAGGGGATACCGAGGAAGAGGCCCGCGGCGACGATGAACTGCTCGGGGTCGACCATCCGCTCGTCGTCGATGATCTGGAGCGCCGAGCGTCCGTCCTGCTCTTCAAGCATCACGATGTGCTCGCACTGCTCACGCGTGAGCATCTCGCCGTCGAGGAGCATATCGAGCAGCGTCTGTGACTTGCTTTCGCCCGTCGCGACCATCGCCCGCTACGCCTCCGGCTCCAGGTGCTCGTGGTCGTGGTCGTGGTCGTGCATCCTGCCCCCGTCGTCATCCGCGGCGGGGGGCTTCGCATCGCCCTCGGTCGCCGACACGAACGCGATCGCGACGGCGCTGTGGGAGCCTCGTCCCTTCGACCTGCGGCCGATCGCCGACTTCCACCAGCCGTCGTCCCCCATCTTGGCCGGCGTGGCCCGCACATCCGAAGGAAGGCGCTGGTCGAGTGACGCGGGCGACATCGGATCGTCGAGAGAGACGGTGATCACCGTGCCCTTGTCCCAGGTACCGGCGGTGCGCAGCACGCGGACCCCGGCGACCGTGCCGAGGTCGCGGTAGAACTTCGAGATCTTGCCCACGTTCGTGAATGGCTCGATGAGCAGGTCCAATTCCCCTTCGTAGAGGTCCGGCGCCGGCACCGGCGTGAAGACCTTCGCTTCGGTCTCCCGGGACCGGCCCGACCGGCTGCCCCGGAGCTTGGGCTCCTCGTCCTGGGGCTTTTCGGCCTCGGGCTCTTCGGCCTCGGGCTCAGCTATCTCGGACGCGGCCACTGGGGGCTCGGCCACGGCCACGGGGGTCGCGTCCACGGGGGGCTCGGCCACGGCCACGGGGGTCGCGTCCACGGGAGGCTCGATGACTTCGGGAGCCGCCGCTGCCCCGACGGCCTCGGCTCGCTCCTCGTCCTCATGAGGAAGTACGCGCGCGGCCAGCACCTCGGTTTCGTCCCCCCCGCCCTCTGCTGCTGCTGCTGTGGCGGCGCCGGGCGCATCGATGGGGGAAGCCTCTGCCGTTTCGTGGACGAGTGGCTCGCCGGTGGGCGCCTCGTGGATCAGCGGCTCGCCCGATGCGACGCCTGCGCTCCCGGTGCCGAGGGAGCCGAAGAGGGTCGACTGGTAGTCCTCGAGCTGGCCGCCCGCGCTCTGCCACAGGTCGACGGCGCGCATCTTCCAGGTGCTCTCCACCTCCTGAGCGGTGGCGAGCACCTCGTTGACGGGGGCGAGCAGCTTGTAGAAGGCCTCCTTGGCCTCCATCGCGACGAAGCTCTGCACGTCCTCGCGGCAGCGCATCAGGAACATCTGAGCGGCCTGCTTGGCGCGCTCCTCGATCAGCTCGGCCCTTCGGTGGGCGTCGTCGAGGATGGTCCCGACCTGCTGCTCGGTGATCCGCTGCGCCTCCCGGTTCGCCTGGGCGATGGTCTCCTGGGCCTGGCGTTTCGCTTCCGCGAGCAGGGGCGCTGCTTCGACCTCGGCCTGCCGGCGCGCACGGACCTTCAGGTTGGTGGCTTCGCGCTCGGCCTCGGTGAGCAGGCGGTGGACGACGGCCATGGACGCCCCGCCGGCGCCCTGGGACTGGCCCAGCAGCGCTTCGTAGCGCCCCATGAGGTCTTCGAAGGCGTGGGAAACGTCTTGGGCTTGGGGTTGGGCCTGGGGGCCGGCGTCGGGGGCGGCTGGGGCCGCAGGCGCCTCCGCGGCACCGGGCGCGGCCTGCTCCGCATGGGGCTCAGGCGGCGGCGACTTCTTCTTGCCACCCCATAGGTTGATGGACCACCAGGACCGCTTTTCTTTGGCCACCGATATCTCCCGGCGATGTGGCGGCATCAGCGGTGTCCGCGGCCGCGATGCCCGGGCCTCAGCGAACCGGCAAGTCGCCGGAACGCCACGTCAGGAAGCTGGCCGTGGCCTCCTTGCGGGAACAATACCCCACCGAAGCAGCGTATCGGAGAGGGGGGGGGCCGTCAAGCGCGTTGACCCCCTGGAATGGGGCCGCTGTGCGGTGGGCGTGGGTCGCGCCGCGGCCTCTCCGCGCCGGGGCTCGTTCCGCCGTCCGCCCGCCGGCCCCGCTAGTCACCATCCGCGCGCTCCCATTGGGTGACGCTGCCGTCGGTACTCGCGGTGTATCGCCAGCGGCCGCTGGCGAACCGGACGTAGCTCACGGTTGCTTCGGGGAGACCGTCCGCGGCCAGGTCGTGCTCGTAGAGCACATAGCCGGGCAGGTCTCCTTCCAGCATCCCCTTGAGGCTGGGTGCGGTGCGCACGTCGGGGAACCGGCGCAGGTCGCTGGTGGGCTCGAGCACCGGATTCGGGATCGTGGTGATCCCGTTGTGGGTCATCATGGTCACGACGGCGGCCTGGATCAGGCGGAGCTCGCCTGCGGCGCGGGTGTCGTCGCTCCGCTGGAGCGCGTTCGTGCCCATACCCATGACGGCGATGGCCAAGAAGACGCCCAGCAGCACGATCACCCGGCCGCGGAGTATCGTCGTCGGCTTGTTCTTCATCGCACCCCCAGCGACGGTCGTGCCAAGTCTGCACCCGATGGCGCGGGAAGACCATCATGCGATGGGGTGATTCGCCGGCGGACGCTCAGGCGCGCGTCCCGACCGGCTGCGAGCCGCCCGCATCCACCCCTCGGCGCACTGCCGGCATCGAATAGACGTCAGCGTGGGGAGGCACCGATGCAGCTCAGCAGCCGCCGGGCAGGGACGCGTCGTCTGGCGCTCGCCGGCCTGTTAGCGGTCGCCGTCGCCGGAGCGGCCGCGCTGGCGTGGCCGGCGTTCGGCACGCGGCCGGGCCTGCCCCTGCCTGCGGCCGTTGCCGTCGTGGGCGATGGCGCGTCGTCCATGGACCGCGTGGACGTCCGCTTCGACGAGCGCAGGCTCCGGGGTGAGCTTGCGTTCGATGACCTCACGCCCCTCCGGGACCCTGCGTCCGCTCCCGCGGCCGCATCGCGCCTGCACGACGAGACACTCGTCGTCGGCGTTGCGCTCGGCGGGGAGGCCAAGGCGTACCCCATCACGGTGCTCGCGCGCCACGAGATCGTGAGCGACGACGTGGGGGGCGTGCCGGTGCTCGTCACCTGGTGCCCGGTCTGCGGCACCGCGCTGGTGCACGACCGGCGCATCGACGGCAGAGCGCGCTCCTTCGGGAGCTACGGTGCGCTCTACGAGAACGCGCTGACCTGGTTCGACCACGAGACCAGGAGCCTCTGGTCGCAGCCGTCCGGGGTCGCGCTCCTCGGGCCGCTCGCGGGCGTCCGCCTCGACATGCTGCCCGCGCGGCTCGCCACCTGGGGCGCTTGGAAGCGGGAGCGGCCGGACACGCTGGTGCTCTCAGAAGGCATCGGTGCCACCATCGAGGAGCGGGTCAACCCGCTCGCCGATGCGCCCGAGGCGTTCGTCATCGGCGTGAGCGTGGACGGCGCCGCGAGGGGGTATCCCCTCGGCGCGATCACGGGCGTCGCGCTCAACGATGAGGTGGGGGGCGTGCCGGTGCTGATCTACCGGCGCGACGCGAGCGCGGGCGTACACGTGTTCGATCGCCGGGTGTCCGGTCGCGCGCTCGAGTTCGAATGGGCCGGCTCGCGGTTGCGCGACCGCGAAACGGGGTCGCTGTGGGATGCGGCGACGGGGGAGGCGGTCGAGGGCCGGTGGGAGGGAGCGTCGCTGCGCGAGCTGCCCTACGGGACCGCGTTGGCCTGGGCGTGGCGGGCATTCTACCCGGAGGCCGGTCTTTACGAGTCCCCTCGCGAGCCGTAGGAGAGCCTCCGGGCCCGCACGTTAGAGGAGCGTGAGGACGACGTTGTTCGCGACGGCGACGAACGCGGCGATCGCGTAGGGGACGAGGGCCAGGACGTAGGCGGCGCGCGCGAAGCCCTCGAGGCCGAGGCGCGCGTACAGCCTGCTCACCCCGATGGCCACGGCGCACAGGAAGCCGACGCCGAGGGCGTTGGCGATGTAGAGCGAGTTGTAGCCGCCCTTGGTGAGCGCCCAGGCCGCGAGCGGCCCGCTCTCGTAGACGTAGGTCTTGCCGCTGTGCTCCAGGAGCAGGTACGTGCTGATGAGGTCGAGGGCGGCGAGCAGGGCCACCAGTGGCACGAGCCACCCGAGGCGCCAGGGCCAGACGATCCTCGATAGCTGCGTGACGAGCCTCTCGGCTGTCCGGCCACGCCGGATGCTCCGGGGAGACATGAGTACTTTCGTGGGGTTGGTCATGCGGAGGGCCTCTCACGACGCTAGCCCATCGCTCAGGGGCTGCCAATCACACGAACGGGTCATTTCCGAATCACACGAACGGGTCATGCCCTTGGCGGCATCCGGGCGCGAGAATGGTTCCTCACGAAGCCCCCTGAGACCAAGCCGGCGGACTGGGATGCCTTGCGGCTCGACGCGGCCGCTCCAGAGATGCCGGAGGAGAGAGCAGCGCAGCATGCCCACCATCGCAGAGGTCCTCCGCAGCGGGAAAGCCAAGCCCCCGGCCGGGCTCCCCGGTCTGCAGCGGAGCCTCCTGGAGTACATGGAGGCGCACCCCGACGAGGTGTTCGGCTACGAGCACGCCACCGAGCTCGGCCTCAAGCTGGGCGGCGTGAGCGGGGAGGAGGTCGAGTGGCACCTGATCAGCCTCGACAGCAAGGGGCTGATCGCCAAGGCGAAGCTGGGGAGGAAGTCCTACTTCGGGTCGCGCTGGGCGATCAACCACCTCATGCTGGCGAGCATCACCCTGCGGGAAACGACCGTGAGGGGGCGGGAGGGCTCGCTGTCTCCGGTGGCCGGGAGCGACCGGATCGGCTAGGCGGCCGCCGCGCTACAGCGTCCGTGCCCGCTGGTAGCTCCACAGTCCCACGCTGATGACGACGATGGCCCCGATGGTGGCGAGCACCGCTCCGGTCGCGGGCAGCTCCGCGCCGCCGGTGCCCATCTCCGTCCGCGTCAGCCCCTCTCCGAGCCACGTGGCGGAGAACAGCGTGACCAGCCCCGAGCCGACGGCCACCCCGGGGCGCACCGTGTTCCAGCCGCGCACCATGGACACGAGGGTGGATGTCACCGCCGAGATGGCGATCAGCGCCAGCGGCATCCCGGGGAACCACCGCCAGCCGAGCGCCAACAGCTCCGAGAGCGTCGAGCCCGTCTCCGTCTGGCCCCCGAACAGATACCAGGGGTAGGCAGCGGCCGCCAGCGACAGGATGGCACCGAAGCCGATCAGGACGACGGGCGGGGGGCCTGCGGAGGCCGGCTGGGGCGGTGGCGGCGGAGGATTCGGCGCGACCGCTTCCACGGGAGGCGCGGGCTGGGCGGCCGGCTCGGGCGCTGTGCTCTCCATGGTGTAGCCGCAGAAGCCACAGAAGTGGAAGTCCGGCGGGTTCAGCGACCCGCAGCGAGGGCAAGCGACGCCCTCCAGCGGGGTGCCGCAGACCTGACAGACGGTCACCCCCGCGACGTTGTCGAAATTGCAATGCGTGCACCGCATAGTCAATCACCACGGAAACCGGTTCGATACTCGCCCGGCGCGCCGCCGGCCGTCAAGGACATTGGGCCGTTCGGGAAGGTCCACTTCGTGTGTCTCAGGAAGCGGATCGAGCACGGCCAGCCCCCTCCCTGCTCGGGCGAGGCCCAGGCTAACGGACGATAGGGAGGGTAGACACTGTACTTTCGTACAGGCCGCGGCGTCCCGGCGCGGACGTGCGGACTTGGGCTGGTGCGCCCGGCGGCTAGGCGCCGACGATGGAGACCAGGACCTCGCGGGAGCGGGGGCGGTCCAGCTCGATCAGGAACACGCGCTGGTAGGTGCCGAACTGCAGCTCGCCGCCGATGAGCGGGATCGTCTCGCTGGTGCCGAGGAACAGGTGGCGGCAGTGGGAGTGTCCGTTGGGGCACTCGTCCTCCGTCATGTTGACGGTCCGCAGGGAGAAGTCGTTGTGGCCGTAGTATGCGTCCTGGGGGGCGACCCGCTCCAAGAACGCCTCCATGTCGTGCAGGAGGAGCGGCTCGTTCTCGTTGATCTTGATGGCCGCGGTCGTGTGCTTCGTGTAGACGCAGACGAGCCCGTCTCTGGCGCCGGACTGGTGCACGATGTCGGTGATCTCTTGGGTGATGTCGAGGAACTCTGGGGCTCGAGTGGTCTCCCGCAGGATGCGGGATACGAGTGCGTTCATCAGGGCCTGAATCCTCCCGGACGCGACTCTCTTGTGGTGTTCAGAACACGCCGTCGCTCTGGCTCGCACAGTAGCACACTGGCCGTTGCCGGTACAACGCACCGGTCCGCGCTCACGGGTGTCTTCCCCTCACCGGTCCCGCGAGACGCAGTAGGCCGCGATCGCTTCGAGCGAGCGAGCCCGGCTCTCGCCGAGCCCCAGCGCCTCGGCGAGAGCGCGCGCCTCCGAAGCGCACGCCTCGGCGGTCTGCGTGACGTACCGGCGGGCGTCCAGGCGGTCCAGCAGCCTCAGGATGCGCCGCACGTTCGGGCCGCTCACCTCGTCGTCCGCGTAGGCCCGAGCGAGCCAGGCGCGGTCCTCATCGGCGGCCGCCTCCAGCAGGTAGACCAGGGGCAGCGACTTCTTCTTGCGCTGGATGTCGGTCAGTGGCTTGAGCGTCTCGGCCGTGTCGCCCCAGACGCCCAGGTAGTCGTCGCGCACCTGGAAGGCGATGCCCATGCGCCGTCCGCAGGCGCCGAAGGCGCGGGCCTGGTCCGGGTCGGCGTTGGCCACGAGCGCGCCGAGGAACATGGCGCTCTCGAACAGAGCGCCGGTCTTGCGGCCGATCATGTCCAGGTAGTCGGCGACCGTGACCTGCGGCCGCTGCTCGAAGGCCATGTCGAGGTACTGGCCCTCGATCATCTCGAGGTAGCGTTGGTTGAGCTCCGCGGACGCCCACATCACCGCGGCGGCCCCCACCCCTGACCCTTCGAGCTTGGCCAGCGTGCGGTCGGCGGTGACCCGCATGGCGTTCCCGCCGGAGAGCGCGGCCGGGATGCCCCAGACGCTCCAGAGCGTCTCGCGGCCCCGCCGCAGGACGTCGCCGTCCTGGATGTCGTCGTGGACCAGGGAGAAGTTGTGGACGAGCTCCAGCGCGGCGGCCGCGGGGAGCGCCCGGCGCCAGTCGCCTCCGGCCAGCTCGCACGCCGTGAGGCACAGGACCGGCCGGAGCGCCTTGCCGCCCTCGGACGGCGTCGGGGCTCCCCCGGCGTCCTCCCAGCCCATGTGGTACCGCAGCAGGTGGTTGATGCCCGGTGCAGGGCCCGGCGCAGATCCGGGCGCGGGGTCGGCGAGCGCGTCCCGCAGCCAGGCCTGCACGTCCGGGAGGTAGCGCGCCTGGAGCGCCGCGACCTGCTGCTCGGGGGTGGCCGTCACGGGTCCGCGCTGCTCAGGCGCCCGCGCCCAGGGCCTCGATGACCTCGGCGGTGTGCAGGACGCCCAGGCGGAAGTAGTCGATGCGTATGTTCTCGTTGGGCGCGTGGATGTGGTTGCCTGGGTAGTCGATGCCGCAGGACGCGACGGGGACCCCCAGCAGCTCCTGCACCGGGTGCTGCGGCCCGGTCCCCGGCATGTTGGGCTGCAGGTAGGGCTCGGCGCCGTAGATCGTGCGGGCCGTGTCGGCGACCAGCTTCACGAAGGGGTCGTCGATGGGCGTGCGCGCGGGGTGCTCCGTGCTGTGGACCTTGACCTCGATGTCGCTGAAGCCGTGCTCGTCCAGGTGGGCCCGCAGGCTGGCGAGGACCTCGTCGGGGTCCTGGTCGGGCACCAGGCGGAAGTCGATCTTGGCGCTCGCCGTGGCGGGCAGGATCGTCTTGGCGCCGTCGCCGGTGTACCCGGAGCCGAACCCGGCGATGTTGCACGTCGGGTCCATGATGAGGCGGCGGCGGAACTCGTAGTCCGTCGCCTCGCCCACGGCCATCTCGACGCCGAGGTTGTGCAGGAACTCGCGCGAGGTGTCCGGCAGCGCTTGGAGGGCGGCGGCCTCCGCCTCCAGCGGCGGCTTCACGGAGTCGTAGAAGCCGCGCAGCCGGATCCGCTCGGAGGAGTCCTTGAGCGAGGCCAGCGCCCACACCAGGCGCCACGCCGGGTTCGGCACGACGGGCGCGTAGGAGGAGTGCGAGTCGGTCGCGGCCGAGCGGCACGTGAGCTCGACGTAGAGGAGCCCCTTGACGCCGAGGGTGATGAGTGGACGGCCGTCCCAGTTGACGCCGCCCCCCTCCCAGATGCAGACGTCGGCCTTGAGCCGCTCGGCGTTGGCCGTGAGGAAGTCGACGAAGCCGGGGCTGCCGATCTCCTCGGCGCCCTCGATGCACCACCGCACGCGGATGGGCAGGCCGCCCTTGGTCTCGCGCAGCGCCTTGATCGCCGCGATGCGCGCGATGAGCGGCCCCTTGTCGTCGGAGATGCCGCGGCCGTAGATGTACCCGTCGCGCTCGACGGGCTCGAAGGGAGGGGTATCCCACTCATCGAGTGGGTCGGCCGGCTGCACGTCGTAGTGGTTATAGAGCAGCAGCGTCGTGTCGGAGGCGCCCTCGGCCTCGGCGATGACGGTGGGGAAGTCGGGGTCGGCGGTCGGCACGAGCTCGGCTTCGAAGCCGGCCTTGCGCAGCTCGTCGACCACCATCTCGCCGCACTCCCGCAGGCCGAGGCGCTGCGCGCTCACACTCGGCTGGGCGGTCAGCCGCTTGAGGTCATCGAGCGTCTCGGGGAGGTGGGCGTCGATGTAGTCTCGTGTCGCTTGATCCATGGGGTTCTCCCTGCTTGCTCAGGCCCGGTTCCTGCGCGTCGATCTATTCGGACACCACTCTGAACAGCTGATTGACGAGGGTGAAGGTGAGGTAGAAGTTGGGGACCGCCCCGATCAGGACCACCCCGAACACACGCTTGCTCGACTCGTAGTCGAACAGCTCGCGTGCGGCTTCGACCATCGCCAGGAACTGCCACAGGAAGACGGTCATGATGAGGAGGTCCCCGACCAGCGATACGAAGCCGAAGAACCGGAACACGCCGACCGACTGGGAGAATGCCAGCGACCGGACGACCGCTCCGAAGCCGGCCTCGTTCCGCCTCCCGCGCAGGACCCTCGTGGCCAGCGCATAGGTGATGCCCGCCCAGACCCACCCACCCAGCGACGGCGAGGGCCTGGGGCGTCGCGCCCCGGTCGTGCTCGACCTCCTCGAAGAGCGTCGCGTCGAGCTGGGACGCCCGGGACATGCGGTTTCTCAGATCGCGCAGGCGTTCTTTCACATCGGGCAAGGCGTTCAGCTCCTCGTCGAGGGTGGGCCCACAGAGGCGCGCTCGCGCCTCGATCGGGCGGTTAGGTCGCGCGCTTCTGACGGCGCCGGTCGGCCCGCGTGACGACGACCGCCGGCCACACGGACTCCGCTTCGCATTCCTCGCCCTCGCCGAGCTCCCGCAGGTCGGTGAGGAATATCTCGATGGTTGGCCCGCCGGTGGACTCGACGTCGTGCTCGCCCATCCAGCCGTGGACGGCGCGGTGGGCCGCCGGCATCTCCGAGTGCGGTCCCTTGTGGAGCGTCATCGCGGCCTTGCCGCCGGGGAGCTCGCTCTGCTTCACGCGCTCGCTCTCTTCGATCTCCGCCTCCGGGCCCACCGGGTAGCCCACTTCGAGGTCGACCAAGAAGGTGCCGACCTCGTAGTAGATGGCGAACCCAGGGCCGGTGGGCTTGATGCCCGCCGAAGTGAGGAAGTCGTTGGTCTCCGTCAGGAGCTGGACGACCTTCGCGCTCACCTGGGGAAGCGTCGTCTTCACGCGGATGGACGCCGAGCGCCGCGGCTTGTAGTCCTTGATCTTGACCTGGTAGTCCACCGTGGGTCGCTCCCCTGCGGGCCGGCTATCGGCCCGAGCCCTGATCGTCCTCGCTGTCCTGACTAGCTGTCCCGGCTACTGGAGAAGGGCGCCGTCATCCGCTCCGGGTCCAGCAGCGTATCGAGCTGCTCGTCGGTGAGCCCGGCCTTGAGCTTCGCCATCTCGCGGATCGTCAGACCTCGCGCCGCCGCCTCCTTGGCGATCGCGGTCGCGGCGTCGTAGCCGATGGCCGGCGTGAGCCCGGTCGCCATCATCAGCCCGCGCTCGACCGACTCGGGCCCGGCCGCGGTCGCCGTGATGCCGCCGAGGCACTGGGCGTCGAAGTTCTTGATGGCGGAGGCCAGCAGGACGATGGCTTGGTGGAGATTGTAGCCCGCCACCGGCCAGTAGGTATTGAGCTCCAGGTAGCCGCCCTGCGCTGCGGCCGCGATGGCGGCATCGTTGCCGATGACGTGGCAGACGACCTGGACGACGGACTCGGGGATCACCGGGTTCACCTTGCCTGGCATGATCGAGGAGCCCGGCTGCACCTCCGGGAGGAGGAGCTCGCCGAGGCCGGCCCGCGGCCCGGAGGCGAGCCAGCGCAGGTCGTTGGCGATCTTCTGGAGGGAGATGGCGGCCGCGCGGACCGCTCCGCTGGCAGCCAGCACCGTGTCCTGCGTGTTCTGCGCCTGGAAGTGGCGCGCCGTCTCGCGCACGGGCAGCCCCAGCTCGCCCGCGAGGATCTCGCAGACCGCCCCGGCGAAGCGCTCGTGGGCGTTCACGCCGGTGCCGACGGCGGTGCCGCCGAGCGCGACCTCCGACAGCGCCGCGACGTGCGGGGTCAAGCGCTCGATCGTGAGCTCGAGCTGGTCGGCGTAGCCCGCGAACTCCTGGCCCAGGCGGATCGGCGTCGCGTCCTGGAGGTGCGTGCGGCCCGTCTTGATGATGGGCCAGAACTCCTTCGACTTGGCGCGCAGCGTCTTGGCGGCGCCGTCGAGTGCCGGGATCAGCGCGTCTTGGATCGCGATCGCGGCCGTGAGGTGCGTCACCGTCGGGATGACGTCGTTGGACGACTGCGCCATGTTCACGTGGTCGTTGGGGTGCACCTTCGCGTTGCCCTCGATGAGCTCGCCGGCGCGCCGGGCGATGACCTCGTTGACGTTGGTGTTGGTCGAGGTCCCCGAGCCGGTCTGGAAGAGGTCCACCACGAAGTGGTCGTCCCACGCGCCGTCGACGACCTCGGCGGCCGCCGCCGCGATGGCGTCCGCGACCGCGGCGTCCAGGAGGCCGAGGCCGGCGTTCGCCTGGGCCGCGGCGCGCTTGAGACGCCCGAGGATGTGCATGAAGTCGGCCGGGTAGCGCAGGTCGCTGATCGGGAAGTTGAGGACGGCTCGCTGCGTCGATGCCCCCCAGTAGGCGCTCTGGGGCACCTGCATCTCGCCCATGGTGTCCCGCTCGGTGCGCGTGGTCTGGTCCGCCGTCATCCGCTGCCTCTCCGCCTGCTTGGAACGTCGTGGCGCCCCGCGTGGAGCGGGCGCGCGAGGCGCATGTTATCGCCCCGCACGGGAGCCTGCCAAGGAGTTGCGGCCGAACCGGCGGCGGCGGGGGTCGAGGTGGGCCGCCGGCCGCGGGGGAGAGCGGTGCGGAAGACCGGGTCAAGGTCGCCGAAAGCCGCTGGGCAAACCGGCTCTCGGCCCCGAGTCCGTTTGGTAGAATCACTATGTTCTCTGTGGTAACGAAGCCGTTGCTGGGGTTTTCATGGTCGAGCGCTCCCCCGTGAAACAGGCGATGAGCGCGGTGCTCATCTCGTTCATCGTCCTCGCGGTGATCGCCGCCGCGGCCTGGTTCGTGACGCGCACGGCGGAGGCGTTGGGCACCGGCCCGCTGCCGAGCACGCTGCCCGCGCGCAACGCGTACATCCTCACCGTGGCCACGGCGCTGCTCAGCGCCGCGACGGGTGGCGTCACGCTGCTCGGCGTGCGGCAGGCGAAGTTCTTCACTCCGCAGTTCGCCTGGCTCGTCTACCTGATCGTGAGCGTGCCGCTGGTGCTGCTGCTGTTCACGCCGCTCCAGCGCTTCGGCCACGAAGCCTTCGCCGGCCTGCCGTCGTTCCTGATGAGCGCCGCGGGGCGGACGACCGTCGCCGTCGCCGTGGGCGCGCTGCTGATCGGCGCCTTGGACCTCCGGCGCATCGTGCCGGGGCTCATACACGAGTCGGCGCGTCCGGTGGCGCTGGTGCCGGGGACCACGGTGGTCCGTGGGCTGCCGGGGCGCTTCACGCCGAACGCCTGGCGGGCGCTCTCGTTCATGCAGGAAGAAGCGCAGCGCTTCGACCACGCGTATATGGGGACGGAGCACCTGCTGCTCGGGCTGCTCCGAGACCCGGCGGCGCAGGCGTCCCGGGCGGTCGTGAACCTTGGCACCGACCTCGCCGCCGTGAGGTCGCAGCTCGAGGGCGTGATCGGGCGGCGCGGGTCGCTCTACACGGGCACGTCGGGGCTGACGCGGCGCTGTCAGCGGGTCATCGAGGGCGCCTCGCGGGTCGCGCGGGCGGACGGCGAGCGCACGGTGAGCACCGGCCACCTCCTCCAGGCCCTGGTGGAGCAGGCGGAGGACGTCGCCGCGCAGCTTCTCGTCAGCGCCGGTGTGACCGCCGAGCGGGTCAGCTCCGAGCTGCGCCACCTTGGGCCCGAGACCGAGGAGCAGAAGCAGTAGGCTTCTGGGGCTTCTTGGACTTCTGGGGCTTCGCAGCGGGCGCGCCGCGCCACGCCGGGGCCGTCGGCAGCTTCAACGAGTAGCCTTCCTTGGAAGCGAAGACCGAGGGCAGCTTGGCGCCCTTGCCTCCGCACTTCGGGCACGGCGCCGGATCGCCGACCTCGCTCATGGGCCGGCGCACCTCGAACTCCGTGCCGCAGCTCTCACACCGGTACTCGTAGACGGCCATCCTTGCTCCTCCATAGCGGCGGGCGCCGCGGGGGCGCCAGCGCTCAGATCGAGATTCCGGGCCTTCGCCACTCAGGCGAAGGGCCGGAGCCCATCCTAGCTCAACCCGAGCGGGGCGCAACCCGCGAGGGGCGGAACCGGCGCGAGCGAGCGCTCAAGTGTCGGGAGGGCCGGCGCGGTATGCTACGCCTGCCGTGGGAGCGTGGGCCCGTAGCTCAGGTGGTTAGAGCGGCCGGCTCATAACCGGTTGGTCGCAGGTTCAAGTCCTGCCGGGCCCACCAACCAGGTCACTGGCGTCAATGCCGTGAGACGGCTGCTGGCGCAGGCGACCCACAGCAGGTATGCCCTCCGCTGTGGATCCTCCGCGCCCCTATCCTCGAAACAATCCAGCTGGGCTGCGCCTGTGGCGTGGAGCGCGTGGTGGGTGACGGACGGTGCTGACGCCTAACGCGACACGGCGTCTAGGTATGTAAGCGTGTGTCGCAAATGCAGCACGACCGACGCGGCTGTACCTGAAGTGGGGGCCCCAGGTACAGCCGCACGGGTTCTTCGTGACGCTCTTGTCCTAGAGGGTTGGGAGGTATGTGTAGCCGTCTGCCTGCACCTGGAAGGCCACCACGGCTTCGGTCCCGATAGAGAGGTTCGGCAGCCAGGTGTAGCCGTCTGCCTGGACGTGGAACACCACCGCGGTTTCGGCCACGTTGGCCAGGGCCACGTTGGCCAGGCCTGCAGGCTGCGCGATGAACAGCGCCGAGCCCATCATGCCGGCTAGCATGGCGAGCCCGAGCAGAGCCATCCTGGTAACGTCCTTATAGGTTCCGGTGAGTGTCATTTCATTCCCCCAAGTCCGAAATATGACAACTCCAGCCTAGCGCGGCCGACGGAAGCCTCCCATCCCTGACACGGGTGAAATCGCGAAGCGCCCGCTCGCCTGTCCGGGGGAGCCATGACTTGGGCCGCCGATGTTCAGCTGGGAGCGCGCGGACCGGCTAATGCGACACCGGCAGAGGATATATAAGCGTCTGTCGCATTAGCAAAGCGAGCGCTCAGGTGGTTAGAGCGGCCGGCTCATAACCGGTTGGTCGCAGGTTCAAGTCCTGCCGGGCCCACCACGAGGGCCCAGCCCTTGACCCACTCGCTCGCGCCCTTGTGCGTACCGGCAGGCGTTCTAGGAAGAGGCGCCATCGACTCTCAGGTCCCGCTCCAGAAGTGCCGGAACGACGTTGGTCATCTGCCCGTCGCTCAGCGTGACCGGCTCGTCTAACGCAACCGTGTACCACGGCACCCGCGTGGGGGTGACCGCGACTACCTTGCCCCGCCGCTTGAGCGATGCGAATCGCCCCCAGCCGGTACCTCGGTGCCAGCTAAGCGCCGCGATCACGCGGTCATCGATCGCATAGGTCATGACGGAGCCTCCCCTTCGTGCGCCAAAACGGAAATGCTATCAAGCGCAGACGGTCTCGGCAGCCCGTTTGGCATGCGAGGTTGCAGTGCCCGAGGCGACGACGGATCCGAGATACCCACTGAGCGCAGGAGTCCGATCCAGGTGACCCCGAGAGCGCCTTCAGCGACGTTTGCAGCTAGCGGGGTCGGCACGGGGCAGACGAAACTTTCTTGGCACTTCATGCGTCTACATGGAGAGAGAGGGAGGCAGTCATGGTTTCATTGACGTTGGTAGATAGCCGATGGGCAGTGATGACGGTCGGGACGCGGCCGGCGGGGACGTTCCGATACGTCGCGGCGATCGGCAAGCAGATCCGGCCGCCGCGTCCGGACGAGCGCACGGACAGCCCCAGGCGGCAGATCAAGCGATAGGCGGCACCGGCCGCGCGGCCGGTGGGCAGCGTTCCGGGAGGCTGGCGAAGAGTCCTAGAGAGCGCTCAGGTAGGCGCTGAGCTCGTCCGCGTGCTCCGGGACGAAGGCCCCATACTCCGCCGACATGTGCTCCTTGAACGCGTCGGGAGCGAGGAAGGGCACGATGAAGTGCCCACGGGGCAGCAGCGCTGCGATGGGCTCGTCGACGGGGTTGTCGCCCGCATAGACGACCCCGGACGGACTCCAGCCCCGCCGGTCGAGGAACTCAGCCTTGAAGTCACCGGCTTTGTCGTCGCGGTAGCGCGCCGTCAGGCCCAGGGCGCGTCCGTCCTCTTGGTCGAGCACGTTGCACACGAGCTCGTCGAATGCTCCACCGGCCCCGGCGGCATCGAGGACCGCACGTATCCCACGGTCGTATGCGGCCGAGTAGATGACCAGGCGAGACCCGCCCGCGCGTGTCTCGGCGAGCGGCTGCAGCATCCGCCGGTCGAGCAGCCCCGCGTGCTGGACACCGTAGGCGTCCGCGGTCCGTTCGATCAGGCCGAGCGGCGCTCCTCGCAGCATGTAGCGATTGAAAGGCTCGTACGCTTCCGCCAGTCCGATCTCACCACGGTTATACCGCTTCCTCGCTCGCTGGAGCGCCACCCGGCCCAGCGCGAACCGGCCGAGCACCGCAAGCGCTCCCAGCCTCCCTCGGCGCACCCGCCTCCCGGCCGCTCCAAGGACCGCCTCCGCAAGCTTCCTGGCGAGCACCTGATCGTCGGGCATGCCGAAGAGGGTGCCGCTCCAGTCGAGAACGATGTGCTTCGCGGTCATGGGGCTGATAATCCGCTGCCCAGCATCCTTGGTCAATCCCACCCCCCATCCAGCCCCATGTTCACGCATCCCGCGCGCCATCGGGCCGACGGTTCACAGAGCGCTCACGGGCGGCGCATGAAGAAGGAGTACCATGCGGCAGCGGCCTCGATGGGCCCCCGCGCAGGCGGCGAGGGGATGCACGGCGGACGACGTGGCCGCGCTTCCACATCGGGTGAGGCGGCGGTGACGCGGACATCTTCGAGCAGGAGCAGGAGCAGATCTACGGGCGCTCGCCCGGCCGGAGGACGGCGACGTCCTGAACGTCGAGCCCGGACTCTACTGGGACCGCGTCACGTACTGGTTCCGGTCGCGGGGAGCAGATCCCCACCCGTGGCGCGGACGCGGCGCCGGATCCGCGTAACGATGATGCGCAGGTGCGCCGATGGCTGATGCACGGGCCGAGGGCTCCATACTCATCGTGGACGACGAAGTCGCGTCGCCCATCGTGAGCGCCGTCCGCCGCCGGCTGGAGGCAGACGGCTGGAGGACCGTCGCCGTCGAGCCGGAGGGGGGCTGGCGCTCGGGCGATGAGTTCGAGGCCGCGGCGCTCTACGCCATCGAGGAAGCCAAGCCGGACGGCGTGCTCCTGGACGTGCGCTTCGGAGACGCCCGGGACGACCTGTTCAAGGGGCTCGACATCCTCCGCAAGATCGTCACGGCGCACCCCACGCTGCCGGTGCTCATGTTCACCCAGTACGCGCAGGGCCCGGACCGGGAGACCGCGGTGCGGAGCACGCTGCGGTGGGACGCGCCCGTCGACTTCATCGACAAGCTGGCGAGTCCCGAGGAGGTCGTGCTCCGGCTCCGGCGCCTCATCGGGACGGCGCCCGAGGTCATCCGCATGGGAGGACGCATCACGCTGAATGTCTCCGCCAAAACGGTCACCGTGACGGGCAAGAGCGTCGAGGTGAGCGGCCCATCGGGACCGGCGGCGCTGGCCGACATCCACGGCATGCGGTTCGAGATCCTGCGGGAGCTGGCCGTGGCCTGGTACAAGAGCCCCGGACGGCTCGTCCCCTTCTCGGCGCTGGAGCGCTACTCCGAGGGCGAGGACGCGCGGGCATCGCTCCGCGTCCGGGTGCGCGAGATCAAGGACGTGCTCGGCAAGGCCCTGGGGGAGCACCTGGGTGCCGGGGACCTCATCATCAACGTGCGGGACCAGGGGTACCGCCTGATGCCGAAGGAGTGATCCCGGTGCTCAGGCGATGGCTCGCGTCGGGACGGCTGCGGGTGGCCGCGGCCGCCCTCGCCGCCGCCGGCACGCTGAGCGCGGCCCTCGCCCCGCTGCTCGGCGAGGCCGTCTCGGAGAGCCTGTGGGGCATCGAGCCGATGGCGTATGCCGGCGGCGTGGCGCTGATCGCCGGACTCGGCCTGCTCACGGCCTCCTACGCCGCGCGGGGCATGCCGGCCGGAGGCCCCGCCGCGAGCGGCGAAGGGCAGGCTCCTGAGCGTTGGAGCGAGATCACGCAGCGGTACTTCGAGGTGTTCCACCACGACCTCGGGCGCCCGCTCAGCAGGATCGTCGGCAAGGAGCGCGAGCTGCGGGCGGCGCTCCAGGAGCGGTCCGGGGAGATCGACCCGGCCGTCGCCGACCTCCTGGACGAGATCGAGCGCCAAGCGCCGAACTTCCGGCTGATGATGTCCAACCTCCAGGCGCTGATCCAGCTCGAGGGCGGCCCCACGACGGTGCGTGAGGATGCGGTGGAGCCCGCCGAGGTGGTGCGGAGGATCGTCGAGCGCTACCACGGCGTCGCGGTCGAGGCGGGCAAGCAGATCACCTGGTGGTCGGAGCCCGCGGAGTTCGGCATCGTCTACTCCGACGGCTCGGCCATCGAGCATATCGTCACGAACCTGATCGACAATGCGGTCCGCTTCGCGGCCGGAGAGGTCGAGGTCAAGCTGACCCGGAACCCCACGCACTTCTTCGTGCGCGTGTGGGACGATGGGCTCGGCATCCCCGCCCAGTACGTCGCACACCTCTTCGACCGGGGCTGGACCCCCGAGGCCGCGCGCCGGGACGAGAAGGTGAGCTCCGGCCTGGGCCTCTTCATCGCGCAGACGCTGGCAGCCCGTCAACGGGGCGGCCTGACGGTGGAGAGCGTGACCGTGCCCGACCCCGACCACCACACCGGGTTCCTGCTGAGCCTGCCATTGGGACGATCCACTGGAGCCCCGCCCGCGTAACACTGGCGTAACGCACGACACCGGAGCATCTACGTGACGATGTGCCCGGCCCCGATACCGGTCCCCCTGGAGGTTGCTCCGTGAACCGACTGCTGCTCGCGGGCGCGCTCGGCGTGCTCCTCACCCTCACGGCCTGCGCTCAGGAGGTCGCCAGAGACCCCACCCCGACGCCAACGGCTCCCCAGCCGGTTCCCGCGACGCCGACGCCAACGGCAACGCCCGAGGCGACCCCAACGCCCACGCCGCTCCGGCCGGACCCCACCGCGACGCCCACAGCCCCCCAGCCGCTGTCCCTGGAGGTCCGGGGCCCCGAGGACGGCACGACTGTTCGCAACGCCGCCGTGGTCGTCCACGGCCGCACCACGCCCGGTGCCACGGTCACCATCGGCCCCGTCAGCACCCTCGCGGACCCCGATGGAACCTTCGCGGTCGAGGTGCGTCTCGAGCCCGGCGCGAACCGTATCGAGATCGTCGTCTCGGACGGTGGCGGGCGCACCGTCTCCGCGACGCGGACCGTCACCTTCGAGGTGCCGGCGTCCACGGCCTTCTTCCTGCTCGTGACCGACCCCGAGGACCAGAGCATCGTGGCAGCGGGCAGGCAGCCGGTCTCCGGGCGCACCGCCCCCGATGCCATCGTGAGCGTGAACGGCGTGGGCGTCGAGGTCGACGAGGCCGGCGCCTTCTCCACCACCGTGACCCTCGAGCAGGGCCCGAACCTCATCGAGGTGGTCGGCACCAGCCCGGACGGCAGGGTCCTCGCCGCGGTGCTCGCCGTGATCTACAGGCCGTGAGTCCCACACGCGTAACACAGCAGTAACGGAACACACCGCATGCTGGATCCACAACGCGTGAGAAGAGGGCCGAGGGAATGATGAACGCAGCGATGGCTCACCGGTTCGACAAGAGGGCACGGAGGTTGCTGGCAACCCTGGCGGTGCTGGTGGCGGGCGCCATCGCTGCCTTCGCCCTCGCGTCGGCGCCCGCGCTCGCGCAGTCCTCGGAGGATGTGCAGGTCCAGGCTCGGGACTTCTTCGGCACCATCGTTTCCGTCGATGAGGGCGTCATCGTCGTCGCCTCAGACGGCGTCGACGTCGAGGTCACGGTCGGGGAAGAGACCGACGTCCGCATCCCGTCCCGGCCCGAGGCCGGTCTGGGCGATCTCCGGGTCGGGGACGTCGTCGCCGTGTCGCTCGATCCCTCGGGCGAGGCCGACCGGATCCAGCTCATCCCCGGCAAGACCCGGAGCAGGCACGTCCCCGGCGAGGTCGTCGCGCTCTCCGAGAGCCAGATATCGATCCTGACCCTCGGCGCATCCGCGGCCACGGTCACTTTCGAGCGCGGCGCGAGCACCGAGGTGAAGTTCCACCAGGGCACCACCGAGCTCGCCGTGGGCGACTTCGTCGTCATCGTCGCGCTCCGCGACCCTTCCGGAGAGCTCGGGACCCAGGCGCTCGAGATCAACGTGACCCGGCGCCAGATCAGGGAGGTCCCCGACCCGAAGGTTGAGGACGCCGGGGCCAACACGGTGGAGATCCAGGGCGTCTTCGAGGGCATCGACGACGACGGCAACTGGATCGTCGACGGCCGGACCATCCTGATCGACGAGGACACGGAGATCGCGGCGGCGCTCAAGGTCGGCCAGACGGTCGAGATCGAGGCCGTCCTGCTGCCCGACGGGTCCGTCCTGGCGCGGGAGGTCGACGTCGAGGACGAAGGCGCCGAGGTCAGGACCAGGACGGTCCTGAACGGCGTGTTCGAGGGGTTGGATGAGGACGGCAGCTGGATCGTCAGCGGGACCGCGGTGCGCGTGGACGAGACCACCGACACCGACGGCCTGCCTGCCGAAGGCCAGCGCGTGAAGGTGAAGGCGTTCCTCCAGGAAGACGGCTCACTGCTCGCTCGCGAGATCGAGAACAAGGGTGGCGCCGGCGACCCCGGCGACGATGACGAGGAGCGCGAGGTCAAGCTCGAAGGGACCTTCCAGGGCGTCGACGACGACGGCAACTGGATCGTCAACGGGATCAAGATCGCCGTCAGCGCGCTGACGAAGCTCGAAGGCACGCCCGCCGTCGGCCAGGAGGTCGAGGTGAAGGCCATCCGCCAGGAGGACGGCACGCTGCTGGCCACCAAGGTGGAGGGCGAGGGCGCCGACGGGAAGAGGCCCAGGAGCGAGACCAAGATCCGCGGCATCATCGAGGAGATCACCGACGGGTTCGTCGTCATCGACGGCCTCACGGTGGCCCTGGCGGCGCTGACGGAGCTCGAAGGCGACCTGAGCGTCGGCTCCTTCGCGAAGGTCAAGGCGTTCCTCCAGGCCGACGGCTCGCTGATCGCCCGCGAGGTCGAGGGCAAGGGCCCGGACGCCGCCGAGGACGAGGACGAGCGCAACGAGGTGGAGATCGAAGGCGTGATCGACGCGGTGAACCCCGACGGCTCCATCGTCGTCAATGGCGTGACCGTCACCATCAGCGCGCTGACCGAGATCAAGGGCTCGCTGGTGGCCGGCGCCACGGTCAAGGTCGAGGGCTTCATGGCCGAGGACGGCTCCGTGCTTGCCTCGGAGGTCAAGGGCGAGGGCCGGAAGGCGACTCGGTCGAAGAACGAGGTGAGGATCGGCGGCGTCGTCGAAGCGCTGACGCTCGATGAGGACGGCAACGTCGTCTCCATCGTCGTGAACGGCATGGAGGTGTCCATCGGCCCGCTGACCGAGCTCAAGGGCACGATCGACGTGGGCGCGAGCGTGCGCGTCGAGGGGATCTTCGTGGACGGCGAGCTGCACGCCGGCGAGGTCAAGGCGTCCGGCCGCGGGAGAGGCCAGGGCCCCGGGAGGGGCGAGGACCCCGGGAGAGGCCAGGGCCGCGGAGGGGACGGCGAAGGCGAAGACGAAGACGGGGATTCGATCAAGATCGAAGGGACCGTCGATGCGTTGATCCTCGATGCCGATGGGAGTATCACCGGCGTCGTCGTGAACGGCGTCGAGGTGTCCATCGACCCGCTCACCGACATCGAGGGCGTGCTGGAAGTGGGCTCCGAGGTGGAGATCAAGGGCACCGTGCGCGACGGCGTGCTCGTGGCCACCGAGGTGGAGCTCGAAGAGGCGGACGACGAGGACAAGGCGCGGGGCGCGGAGGTCGAGATCGAGGGCGTCATCGAGGCGATCGAGCTCGATGACGACGGCAACGTCGTGAGCATCACCGTGGACGGCCAGTTGGTCGCCATCGAGCCCCTGACCAGGCTGAAGGGGATCATCGAGGTCGGCGCCGTCGTCGAGATCGACGCGGTGCTCACCGGCGACGGTCTCGTCGCCCGCAAGGTCAGCGGGGACAAGGGCGAGGTCGGCGCCGAGGCCGAAGAAGAAGACGAAGACGGCGGCGAGAAGGACGAGAAGATCGAGCTTGAGGGCGTCATCGAGACCGTCGAGCTCGATGACGACGGTAGCGTCGTGAGCATCACGGTGGACGGTCAGAAGGTCGCCATCGGGCCGGAGACCGACGTGAAGGGAACGATCGAGGTCGGCTCCGTCGTCGAGATCGACGCGGTGCTTACCGACGACGGCCTCGTTGCCCGGAAGGTCCGTGGGGACAAAGACGATGGCGGCGACGACTTCGATGCTCAAGATGCGGACGTCGAGGATGGGGACAGGGACGTCAAGATCAAGATCGAGGGCGTCATTGAGGCGGTCGAGCGCGATGGCGACGGCAACGTCGTGAGCATCACCGTCGATGGTCAGGAGGTCGCCATCGGGCCGGAGACCGACGTGAGGGGAACGATCGAGGTGGGCGCTGTCGTCGAAATCGACGCGGTCTCGACCGACGACGGGCTCGTCGCCGAGAAGGTGCGCGTCGATGAGAGCGACGCCGGCAGTGCCTCGGAGGACGAGGACGATGCTTCCCCAGATGGCGATGGCGATGAGGGCGACGACGACGGGGACGACAGCTCCGGGAGCGGTTCCGACGGCTAAGCGAGGGGTGATTGCAACGGAGGGGCCGCCCGCCGGAAGGGTGCTCTCGGTCACGTCAGGGAACGCGGCGCCGCTTGAAAAAAGCGGCGCCGCGTTCTGGTTCCTAGGCGAGCAGACCGGGGCTCCGCTTGATGTAGTCCAAGGCCCGGCGACAAGCGCCGGCCGGTGGCCGGAGAGCCGAACGCGGCCCCGGCGGCCAGCACCATCCCCGGGGACCGCTCCGGGCACTGTACGAAAGTACGTAGCCAGATAGGCCTTTCGGGTACTAGCGTGCGGCGGTGGCGCCTCCGCGACCGCCGGGGAACCAAGCTCGCGGTGGGGGGCGCCGCACATACCCAGTCTGCATCTCGTGGCCAGGCAGACCGGCGCACGCCGGTCTGCCTGGCCACGAGGCCGCCAGAGCGAAAGCTTGATCCCAGGCTTGCGGAGGACCATGCCTGTCGAAGAGTTACCCGTCGCCGTCACGCGCTCGCCATCCCTCTCCGCCGAGGAGCGACGGCGCTTCCTGAGAGAAGGGCTCTGGATCCACCTCTTCGCCGCCACGACGCTCGGGTTCGCCTTCGGCCTCGCGTTGTGGGTCTGGGTGACCGGACGTTGGGAGACGCTCGCGGTCATCCTCGGCGTTGCCGTTGCGACGACGCTCGTGACGTTCGTCATCGTCGCGTCGTCGGCCCGGTGGCTCGTGGCCTGGTTCCCCACGGCCTCGCCGGTGCTTCTCGTGAATGGAGTGCGGGGCGGGATCGCCTACGTCACGTCCCTCCCCGTCGTGTGGGCCCTTCCATCGCTCCTCGGGGAGGAGGTCATGCCGGGGTCGGTCGCGGGGACCTATCCCTATGTGGGCGGCGTCGTGATCCTCCTTGCGGTGACCTCACTGGGCCTGTATTCCCGAGCGCAGGTTGAAGCCGCCGAGCGCGCGAAGGCGGCGATGGAGCTCGAAGCGGCCCTCGAGGAGCTGTGCGCCACCCGGCAGCAGATGGTCCGGTCGGGCAAGCTTGCCGCGATGGGCGAGCTTGCCGCCGGCGTCGCCCACGAGATCAACAACCCGCTGAACAGCGTGATCGGGTTCGCCCAGCTCCTGATGGACGAGGGCGAGCTGGGCGATCAGGCGCGGAGCGACGTCGAGAAGATACTCGCCGAGGCCCAGCGTGCCGGGCAGATCGTCCACAACCTGCTCGCCTTCGCCGGGCAGAGTGAGCCGGAGCGGGTGCCAGTCGATCTGTGCGTGGTGATCGATCGTGCGTGCGCGCTCAAGAGCTACGACCTCTCGAAGCACCACATCGAGCTGCGCACCGAGGCTCCCTCGGTCCAGACGACGGTCCGGGGCGACGAGCAGCAGCTCGTCGAGGTCATGCTGAACCTCCTCGCCAACGCGGAGCAGGCGATCGCCAGGACCGGGCGGCCGGGAGTCATCACGGTGGGCTGCGAAGCGATCGATCAGGCGGTCCTGGTCAGCGTGAGCGACGACGGCCCCGGTATCCCGCCGGAGGTGATCGGCAGGATCTTCGAGCCCTTCTTCACGACCAAGGAGGCCGGAGAGGGAACGGGCCTGGGCTTGAGCGTGAGCCGCGGTATCGTTCGGCAGCACCAGGGGGACCTGTGGGCCGAGAGCACCCCGGGCGGTGGCGCCACGTTCTCGATACGGCTCCCGGCCTGGGACGCGCAGCCAGCGCCGCCGCCCCCGCCGCGGGTGGAGGAGCCTCCCCCACCGCGCATGCACATCCTGGTCGTCGACGACGAGCCCAATTCGCGGGAATTCATGACCAGGGTCCTGGCGCGCGACGGACACGTCGTCGATACGGCCTCGAGTGGCGACGATGCCTGGGTCCTGGTCCAGTCCACGCACTTCGACTGTGTGGTCGTGGACCTCCGGATGCCCGGCATGGACGGGCAGGAGCTGCACCGCCGCACGGGAGAAGCCGATCCGGACCAGGCCGGCAGGTTCATCTTCGTCACGGGGGATACGGTCGGCGACGAGACGCACGAATTCCTGAAGACCATGCCCGCCGCGTCGCGGTTGATGAAGCCCCTCGATGCCGGGGAGCTTCGGCGCCGCGTGGCGGGCCTCCTCGAGGTGCGGGCCGAGGCTGAGACGCACGGCAGCGCGGACCGTGTGCCGGACGACCGGCCTCTTTAGCGGCGGTGGGGCCGTGATAGCCCCCCACTCGGGGCCGCCTCAGCCGGGCGCGGGCGCGGCGCGCTCCGCACGCTCCGCCAACCGCCCGGCCTCGCGGAGGGCGGCGTCGAGGAGCAGCCGGACGTCATCCACCGGCTCGGCGTCGCCGAGGATGTCGACGACCTCGGACAGCAGCGGGAGCGCGTCGGCGGGCCGGCCGGCGGCGAGCAGCACGACGCCCAGGTTCCGCTTGGGCTGCCAGTGGTTCGGCAGCAGGGCCGCCGTCCGCTCGAAGGCTTCGAGCGCCAGCGGGCCCCCTTCGCCGATGTTGTACTCGGCAAGCCCCTGATAGTGGAGGCCGAGCTGCAGGTTGAGCTGCGGCGAGAGAGGGGTGTGATCGAGCCCCTCCTTGAGGACGGCCAGCGCCGATAGCAGCAGGGACGCCCGCTGCTCCGGCGGCAGGACGTCCAGCCCCCGCACCTCGTCCAGCAGCGCGACGGCGTTCAGGCGGTATCCCTCCACCGCGGGTGCCCGGCCGATCGCGGCGGTGATGCGCTCGAGGGCCACGAAGCCGTCGCTCCGCCCGCGCGCGCGCTGCGACAGGACGGCGTCGCGGGCCGCGATGAGTGGGTTGATGGCCTGGGCGATGGTCACCGTGGCCAGCAGGACGAGGATCATGGCCGCGGCGGGCGCCACGGCGAGCCGCAGGCGGTTACCCGGCGCAGCGCTCCCTGACGGTGCGGCTGGCGCGGCCCGTGCTGGCACTGGCACTGGCACGGGCAACGCCACCAACAGCCCCAGGAGCGCCCAGGAGAGCATGGTATCCGCGAGCTTGTCGACGCCCACGAGCTGCTCCGCAGCGCGGCCCGCGAGTGCGGACAGCACGCCCAGGAGCAGCAGGCGCGTGCGCCACGGGTAGGCGGCGCTCCGGCGCAGGAGGACATACCCCCCGGCCACGAGGGGGACCGCCGTCATGCCCAGCGAGACCAGGAGCCCCAGGACGCCCTGCTCCACCAGCATGTTGATGTACTGGTTGTGGGCGTCCCTCGTGAGCCGTACCGTCTCGGAGAGCGACGGCTCCTCGCCCAACGGGTAGACGTAGGGGAATGAGTCGGGGCCGTAGCCCAGCAGATGGCGGAGCAGCACCGGCGAGCCATCCTCGAATGCGAACCACGGCCGGGAGGCGGCGACCCGGAGCGAGCCCATCCATATCCTCTCGCGGCCGTTCAGGCCGTCGCGCACGGCAGCCGGAGCCGCCGCCGCCCGTTCCACGGCTGCGGAGATCGACGTGGGCCCGTCGCTCGGGTCGTTGAACCGGCGCCCGCGCGGGTCGTTGATCGCGGCGAGCAGCCAGAGCGCGACCGCCGCCGATGCGACGGTGAGCAGAACGAGGCGCCAGCGCATGTGCGGCGGGAGGATGCGCCAGCCCACGACGAGGAAGAGGGCCACCGCGACCGCCGCCCCCACCCAGGGTCCGCGGGCCATCGTGAGCGCGATGGCCGCGGCCGTCATCCCCGCTGCGCCCGCGCCCACTGCGCCCGCCGCGAGGCCGATCCACGGACCCCGCCATGCGGTGGCGGCGAGGGTCCCCGCCAGAACCACCGGCAGCCCCATCAGCAGGGCGGCGCCCGCGTAGATCGGGTTGCCGAAGGAGCCGACGAACCGCCCAGGCAGGAACCGGATCAGCCAG
>JADFQE010000101.1 GCA_022561985.1 Chloroflexota bacterium | reverse complement strand
CGCATCCTGGGGCTGAAGAAGGTCCCAAGGGTCCGGCTGTTCGCCGGTTAAAGCGGCACGTGAGCTGGGTTCAGACCGTCGTGAGACAGGTCGGTCTCTATCCGCTGTGGGCGCAGGAAGTTTGAGGGGAGCTTTCCTCAGTACGAGAGGACCGGGAAGGACGTACCTCTGGTGTTCCGGTTGTCCCGCCAGGGGCACCGCCGGGTAGCTATGTACGGCACGGATAAGCGCTGAAAGCATCTAAGTGCGAAGCCGCCCCCAAGATGAGACTTCCCATCCCCGGTTCGCCGGGGGGTAAGGCCGCAGAGAGACTATCTGCTTGATAGGCCGCAGGTGTAAGCACGGCAACGTGTTCAGCCAAGCGGTACTAATCGGCCGAGGGCTTGACCAAAAAAGCCCAACACTCTGCTCGCTCGATGTTCCTTGTTAACGCACAAAGGCGGATCATTCCGTCCTCGTCGCAACGGTGCGGGGTGGAGCAGTGGCAGCTCGTTGGGCTCATAACCCAAAGGTCCCAGGTTCGAGTCCTGGCCCCGCTACCAGACGATGATCAGAAGAAGCCCCTCCATAGTCGGAGGGGCTTCTTGCGTTCGCCGCCCTAAGCGGCCGGAACCCTGCAGCAGGGGGCGGCGCCCGGCGTCAGTAGCTCGGCACCACGATGAAGACCAGGCTCGTGGCATAGTCGGCGAACTCCTGCGCGGCGGTGGTCGTCGCGCGCAGCGTGATCGTCAGCACCTCGGCGACGACGGGGCCGGTGGCGCCGGTCACGAGCGCGGTGTGGTCGCCGACGACGTCTCCGGGGGAGCTCTGCGTGATGCGGGCGTACTTCGCGCTCCCGGTGCAGCCGCCGCCGGTCCAGAAGGCCGCGCCGTTCACGTCGCAGTCGTCGGTGTTGTAGCCCCAGCCGGTGCCGGTCCACTCCTCGGGCGCCGCGTAGGTGCCTGAGAAGTCAGGGATGATGACGGCCGGGTTGTCGAGCGAGCGCAGGAAATCGACCGCGTACATCTTCACCGTGAAGCCGCGATACGCGTTCGTCGAGACGGTGATCGTCGTCGTCTTCACCTGCGTCAGGCCGTTCTCCGGGTTGAAGGAGCCGAGCTGGACGAGCGTCGTGCTCGTGGTCACGGTGAGCGTCGGGCGGACCGCCTGGCCGTCGGAGGAGGCCGCGCCCGCCATCACGTTGCCCGCGGCGTCGGTGGCGCGCACGCTCACGAAGTAGGTCTGCCCCGTGTGCAGGACGAGGCCGGTCGCGGCGACGGACGTGCTCCCCCCAACGGTCGTCCAATCCCGGATGTCCGTGGCGCCGGCGGTCGTGCCCACCGAGTACTCGTAGGTGTCGATGCCGCTGGTCACGTCGGCGAAGCCGCCCCAGTTGGCGGACATCGCGCTCAGCGAGCCGTCGTTGAACGCCACGTCGGCGCCGGAGCCGTCCGCCACCGTGCCAGCGGTTGGAGCCGTCGCGTCGACGCGGAGGTCGACGGTAGCCGGGACGCCCGCGTCCGCGTAGCCGCTTGGGTCTGACTGGTCGTCGATGGCCTGGACGCGCCACCAATACCCCGTGGCCGTGTCCGCAAGCGTCATGCTCACCGATCCCGTCCCGTACGTGCCGCCGGACTGGCCGACCGTGTAGGACGTCGCGCCCTGGGCTTGGAGGTCGACGGTGAAGTCGACGACCAGGGCGGTGAACCCGCTGTCCGTCGCGATCTGGACCCGGTACTGCACCTGCTGTGCCGTGTCCGGGTCGCTCAAGCTGAACGTCAGCGTCGGCGTTGTGTCGGTGGTCCAGCCAGCGTCGTTATCGACGAGCTCCGCCGGGCCCAGCGACGTGGGGTCGCCGGGAGTGCCGTTCACCATGGTCACCGTCGGATAGTTGGTGTAGGTGTCCAGAGCCGTCCCGCTCGCGCGCACCATGCGGAAGTAGTACGTGGTGCCGATCGACGTGGCGTTGGGCTGCACGACCCACGCCCACTCGGACGACTTGCTCTTCTGCATCTGGTTGGGCGTGGGGGCGCTGTCGTTCGCCTCCTCGTAGGTCTGGCGGTTGTTGTTGGTCGACGTCGAAAGCAGCGATGACGAGAGAGCCACCCCGTCCGTGGGCGCCGGGTTGTCGAAGCCGCGCCAGATCTCGCCCGAGGCGATCGCGCCCACGTCCGTCCAGGGGCCGCTGGTCGACGTGCTGTACTGGAGCTTGAAGGTCTGCCCCGTGCCCACCGTAGCGATCGTGACCGCGACGTTCATCCGCAGGTGGAGCGGCGTGGCGTTGACGGCGTCGACGATCGCCGCGTTCTCGGCCGCGAGCGCGGCGCCAGGCGAGGCCGAATCGGCGTTCGTGTACCACCGGTGATCGGCCTGGTCGAGCACCTCGCCGCCGGAGGCCGTCGCCAGCTCCGGGTACACCCCGTAGGAGTCGAGCGCCGTCCCGCCGCTCGTGACCATGCGGAAGAAGTAGGTGCTGGACGTCGCCGCGCCGTTGCGCTCGATGACCCAGTCCCATTCGCCGGAGGAGCCGGGCGTGATGGCGTTCGGCGTGGCGGCCGAGGGATTCGCCTCCTCGTAGGTCTCGAGGACGCTCGCGCCTGAGAGCAGCGCGGCCGTGATCGTGGCGCCGTCGGCCGGCGTCGGGTTATTGAGGCCGCGCCAGATCTCCGCCGAGCCGAGGGCGCCCACGTCGGTCCACGGACCGCTGGTCGACGCGCCGTACTGGAGCTTGAACGCTTGGCCGGTGCCCAGCGTGTAGGTCGAGCTCTGGACGGACAGGCGCAGGCGCAGGACGGCGGCGATGCCCACGCCGGTCGTCGCCGAGTCCTGCGCGGCCTGCGCGGTCGACGGCTGGATGGCGTCGACGTTGTCGTACCAGCGGTAGCTCTCCTGCGTCAGCACCGGCGTCGCGGTGGTGAGCTGCGGGTAGCTCGTGTAGGAATCGAGCGCAGTGCCCGTGCTTTTGGCCATGCGGAAGAAATACGCGGTCGTGGCCACGGCGCCGTTGTTCTCGATGACCCAGTCCCACTCGGCGGCGTTCCCGACCGTGATGGCGTTCGGTGTCGAGGCGGAAGGATTCGCCTCCTCGTAGGTCGCGAGGATGCTCGCGCCGGAGAGCAGGTTGGCCGTGATCGTGGCGCCGTCGGCGGGCGTGGCGTTATCGAAGCCGCGCCAGATGGCGCCGGAGCCGAGACCGCCCACGTCGGTCCAGGGGCCGCCCGTGGAGGTGGAGAACTGGAGCTTGAACGCCTCGCCCGCCGCGAGCGACGCGCCGGTGTCGCCGACGCTGAGGCGGATCCGGTAGGCCGTGTTGTCGGACGCGCCCGTGATCGCGGTGTTCTCTGCTGCGAGCGCCGTGGTGGGCTGGATCGCGTCGGCGTTCTCGTACCAGCGGTAGGCCTCCTGCGTGAGCGTGACCGCGGCGGTTGCGAGCTCCGGGTAGCTGGCGTACCCATCGAGCGCCGTGCCGCCGCTCTCCACCATGCGGAAGAAGTACGTCGTGGCCTCTGCTGCGCCGTTGTTCTGGACGACCCAGTCCCACTCCCCGTCGGCGTTGGTGCCCTGGAGGATCTCGTTCGGTGCTGCAGCGGAGGGGTTCGCCTCCTCGTAGGTCTGGAGCGTGTCCGCGCTCGAGAGCAGAGCGGCCGTGATCGTCGCGCCGTCGCTCACGCTCGGGTTGTCGAAGCCGCGCCAGATCGCGCCGGAGGCGACGGCGCCCACGTCGGTCCACGGGCCACCGGTGGACGTGGCGTATTGGAGCTTGAGCGTCTGGCCCGCGGCGAAGGGCGCGCTGGCCTCGGCCGAGAGCCGGATGCGCACCACGTCGGTCTCGGCCACGCCGCTCGCGGCGGTGCTCTCGGCGGCGAGCGCGGCCGTTGGCTGCACCGCGTCCGCGTTCTGGTACCAGCGGTACGTGTTCTGCGTGAGCGTGGCCGCGTCCGTCGTGATCTCCGGGTAGCTCGTGTAGGAATCGAGCGCGGCGCCGCCGCTCTTGACCATGCGGAAGAAGTAGGTGGTCGAGGGCGTGGCGTTGTTGTCCTGGACCACCCAGTCCCACTCTGAGGCGACGCTGGCGCCGGGCGGCATGGCGCCCGCGGTGGCGTTGTTGGCCTCCTCGTAGGTCTGCACCGTGGCCGCTCCGGACAGGACCGTCGACGGGATCGTTGCGCCATCGACGGGCGTCGGGTTATCGAAGCCGCGCCAGATCACGCCGGAGCCGAGCCCACCCACGTCGGTCCACGGGCCGCTGGTGGAGGTGGCGAACTGGAGCTTGAACGTCTCGCCCGCGGCCACGGCGCTGTCGCCGACCTCGATCGAGAGCCGGATGCGCGAGACATCCGCGCTGGTGACGCCCGTGGCGGGCGTGTTCTCGGCCGCTTTGGGGGTCGTCGGCGTCAGGGCGTCGATATTGTCGTACCACCGGTAGACCTTCTGGCTCAGGCTCGCCGCGCGCGTCGTGACCGCGGGGTAGTTCGTGTAGCCGTCCAGCGCGGTGCCCGTGCTTTTCACCATGCGGAAGAAGTAGGTGGTGGAGCCCAGCGCATCGTTGTTCTCGACGACCCAGTCCCACTCGGCGGTCTGCCCGGTGCCGATGGCGTTCGGGGTCGCAGCGGATGGATTCGCCTCCTCGTAGGTCTGGAGGACGTCCGAGCCCAGCAGGGCCGCGGACAGGGTGGCACCGTCGGCGGGCGTCGGGTTGTCGAAGCCGCGCCAGATCACGCCGGAGCCGAGCCCGCCGACGTCCGTCCACGGGCCGCTGGTGGAGGTGGCGAACTGGAGCTTGAACGTCTCCCCTGCCGCGAGGATGGCGTCGGCGTCGCTGGCGTTGATGCGCAGGCGCAGCACGTCGCCGGTGACCGCGTCGGTGTGGCCTGTGTTGAGCGCGGCGAGTGGCGTGGTGGGCTGGACGGCGTCGACGTTGGCGTACCAGCGGTAGTCCTCCTGGGTCAGGAGCGGACCGCTGGTGGTGAGCTGTGGATAGTTGGTGTACGAGCTGAGCGCCGTTCCGCCGCTCTCGGCCATGCGGAAGTAGTAGGTGGTGCCGGTGGCCGGGCCGTTCTGCTGCACCACCCAGTCCCACTCGCCGAAGTCGCTGGTGGGGATGGCATTCGGCGTGCTGGCGGAGGGGTTCGCCTCCTCGTAGGTTTCCAGCACGGTCGAGCTGCCGAGGATGGCGGATGAGATGGCCGCGCCGTCCGCGGGCGCGGGGTTGTCCGCGCCGCGCCAGATGACGCCGGAGGCGATGGCGCCCACGTCCGTCCAGGGGCCGCCCGTGGACGTGGCGTACTGGAGCTTGTATGTCTGGCCGGCCGCCAGGGTCGCGCCGGTGTTCTCCACGTTGAGCCGGAGGCGGTACACGGTCCCGTCGGTCGTGCTCGTGATCGCGGTGTTCTCGGCCGCGAGGGCCGCGCCGGGCTGGACGTCGTCGGCATTCGAGTGCCAGCGGTAGTCCTCCTGGGAGAGTGCCGGGCTAAGCGTCGTGAGCTCGGGGTAGACGCCGTAGGCATCGAGCGCGGTGCCGCTGCTCTTGACCATGCGGAAGAAGTAGGTCGTCCCGGAGGCGGCGCCGTTGTGCTGAACGACCCAGTCCCACTCCGCTGCGTTCCCGGCCGTGATGGCGTTCGGCGTCCCCGCGGAGGGGTTCGCCTCCTCGTAGGTCGCGAGGATGCTGGCGCCGGAGAGGAGGCTCGCGGTGATGGTGGCGCCGTCGGCGGGCCCGGCGTTGTCGAAACCGCGCCAGATGACGCCGGACCCGAGGCCGCCGACGTCGGTCCAGGGGCCGCCGGTGGAGGTGCCGTACTGCAGCTTGAACGTCTCGCCCGCTGCGAGCGGTCCGCTGGTGGCGCCGACGCTGAGGCGGATCCGGTAGGCCGTGTTGTCGGACGCGCCCGTGATCGCGGTGTTCTCGGCGGCGAGCGGCGTGGTGGGCTGGATCGCGTCGGCGTTCTCGTACCAGCGGTAGGCCTCCTGGGTGAGCGTGGTGGTCACGGTCGCGGTGGCCAGCTCCGGGTAGTTGGTGTACCCATCGAGCGCCGTGCCGCTGCTCTTGACCATGCGGAAGAAGTACGTCGTCCCACCGGTCGCGCCGTTGTGCTCGACCACCCAGTCCCACTCGGCGGCGTTCCCCACGGTGATGGCGTTCGGCGTCGAGGCGGAGGGGTTCGTCTCCTCGTAGGTCGCGAGGATGCTGGCGCCGGAGAGCAGCGAGGCGGTGATCGTGGCGCCGTCGGCGGGCGACGCGTTGTTGGAGCCGCGCCAGATCACGCCGGAGCCGAGCCCGCCCACGTCGGTCCAGGGGCCGCCCGTGGACGTGGAGAACTGGAGCTTGAACGCCTCGCCCGCCGCGAGCGTCAGGCCGGCGTCTCCGACGCTCATGCGGATGCGGTAGACCGTGCCGTCGGCCGCATCCGCGAACGCGGTGTTCTCGGCGGCGAGCGGCGTGGTGGGCTGGATCGCGTCGAGGTTGTCGTACCAGCGGTAGTCTGCCTGCGTGAGTATCGGCACGGGGGCCGTGGCGAGCGCCGGGTAGTTCGTGTAGGCAAGCAGCGGGGTGCCGTCGTCCCGGATCATGCGGAAGAAATACGTCGTCGCGCCCGCCGCGCCGTTGTTTTCCAGGACCCAGCCCCACTCCCCGGTCCTGTTCTTGCCGAGGGGGCGGGCGGTGGCCGCGGGGTTCGCTTCCTCGTACGTCTGACGTGCCTGCGTGGTGGAGTTGACGAGAAGCTCGTCGATGGCGGCGCCGTCGGCGGGCGTCGGGTTGTCGAAGCCCCGCCAGATCGTGCCCGAGCCGAGCCCGCCGACGTCGGTCCACGGGCCGGCCTGCGACGTGCTGAACTGGAGTCTGAAGACCGCGCCCGAGCCGAGGCTGTTCCCCGCGTTGCTGACGCTCATCCGCAGCTGGTAGAGCGCTCCGGGGGGCTGGGCGGTGATCGCCGTGTTCTCCGCCGCCAGCGCCGTCGTGGGCTGCACGGCATCGGCGTTGTCGTACCAGCGGTAGTCCGCCTGCGTGAGGTCCCCGATGAGGGCCTGGGCGGGAAGTGGGGCGAAGGGGCCAATGGGAACGGAGGAAACGAGCAGCGAGAAGGTCAGCGCGAGTGAAACGGCATTCGGCACCTGCCGCCGTGCAGCCCTCGGAAACCTTCGTAAGATTCTCAGCATCGGGGCCATTGCCTACTGAACGCTCACGCTATCCAGCCTATGCCTCCCGCGCCTGCGGGTCATCGTTCTTACGGGTGAGTCACGGATGAACATGCGGGGCGGGCCCATCCGGGTGCCTGTGTGTCGGGGTCGATGGATGGCAGCCCGGCCCCGTTGCCGATGCCGTCGCCCGATGGCGGGTGAGCCGCGGCTCACCCTTCCGGTCACTCCTTTAGGCGATGAACGCTTTCTCCATATGGCCTACGGTATTGGTGTCACGGGATACGTGGCCCGGCACAGGAGTGCCGGTCGAAACAGGCGGATGGGCACCGGACCGAGGAGGGTAGTGAGATGAGTATCACGAAGATGAGGGGAGCAGCAGCCAAGGCCATCGTGGCGCTCGCCGCAGTGGTCGGCATCATGGGCTCGGTCCTCTTCGTTGCGCAGGCCGCGAGCCTGACCGGCATGAC
>JADFQE010000100.1 GCA_022561985.1 Chloroflexota bacterium | reverse complement strand
ACCTTACGCGTCTGCCGCACCGTGATGTGGTTGAGCGCCCGCTGGCCCTTGAGCCGCGAGACGGCGCGGAGGGGTGTGCAGAGGGGCGGAGCCCCTCTGCCGGGGGCACGGGGGTGTCCCCCGTATCTGGCTTTCTCACCCCCTTCCAGGCTGGAAGGGGGACGGGGGGATGGTCGAAGGGGCTGCCGGGCACCGACGGCTCAAGAGCAAGCGCAGGGCTGTACCCCCTGCCCCGCCGTTTGACAGGCCGCCACAGCCTCCCATACGCTCCGGCACTCGCCGGTCAGGGAGGCTGAGTTGGTCGCAGAATCACGCTGGGTGGAGGCGCACGGCCTCCGGCTGCACTACCTCGATTGGGGCGGCGACGGCCCGCCCGTCCTGCTGCTGCACGGGCTCCAGGACTGCGCCGGGCTGTGGGAGACACTCGCCGAGGGCATCGGGGGGCGCTATCACGTGATGGCGCTCGACCACCGGGGGCACGGCGACAGCCCCTGGGCCGGCTCGTACCGGCTCGCCGACTACGTGGCGGAGGCCGGGGCCGTCATCGAGGCGCTCGACCTGCGCGACCTCGTGCTCGTGGGGCATTCCGCGGGCTCCAAGAACGCCTTCATCCACGTGGCGGAGCACCCGGAGCGCATCGCGCGGCTCGTCATCACCGACATGGACCCGGACGCGCTCAACCCCGGCTCCGTCGCCATGATCTCGCGGTACAAGAACGAGTCGGACGAGTACCCGAGCCTGGAGGCCGTGATCGAGCGGCTGCGCTCCCGCCAGCCGGGCTCCTCGGCGGGCGTGCTGCGCTCGAACGCCGCCGCGCTCACGAAGCCGGCGGCGGGCGGGGCCGGGCTCGTCTGGAAGCGCGACCGCGACGTCGTGACGCGCTACGACCGCCCGGACGCGTGGGCGTCCCTCCCGCGCGTGTCCGTGCCGACGCTCATCGTGCGGGGGGCCGAGAGCACGCTGCTGACGGGGCCGGTGGCGCGCCGGATGCGGGACGCCATCCCCGACTGCCGTCTCGTCGAGATCGACGGCTGCGGGCACTGGGCGCATCTGGAGGCGCCGGAGGCCTACGAGCGCGCGCTGGTGGACTTCCTGGAGGGCTGACCCCTCCCCACGGGCGGCTTAGGCGTGCTCCAGCAGCATGAAATTGTTCGTCAGGTGCGGCCAGTCGATGCCCGCTGCCCGGACCGCGCGCGGGATCAGCTCCAGGCTGAGGGGCGCGGTGAGACGGAGCGCGTGCCAGAGGGGGACACCGACGAAGGCCGGGTCGCGGCGCTTCAGGAAGCCCAGGCGGCGCACGAGGTTCACCGCCTCGACGGCAACCTCCATCCGCTCGTAGCCCCGGTTGGGCTCCACCGCACGCACGCGCAGGCCCGCGTCGGCGGCGATCTCCGCGTACTCGGCGGGCGAGCGGTAGGCGACCTGGTAGTCGCCCGTCTTCATCTCGACGCGCCGACGACGCCCGCCGGACTCCCGCAGGATGATCGGGCCGTCGGGGACGAGGGCCGCCACGCGCTTGAGCAGGCGCACGGCGTCGTCGCGGTTGAGGTACATGAGCATGCCGCCGAAGAAGGCGCCGTGGAACGGGCCCTCCACCGGGACCTCGAGGCAGTCGCCCTCGATGAGCTCGACGTTCGCCACGCCGCGCAGCCGCTCACGGGCGCCGGCGACCATCGCGGCGCTCTGCTCGATGCCGACGACGCGGCGGTAGCGCTGGGCGAACAGCGCGGTCCACGCGCCGCTGCCGCTGCCCATGTCCAGCACGGCGGCCTCCGGGCCGAGGCCCGCGAACCAGCGCTCGACCACCTCGCGCTCGAAGGCGAAGCGGTCGTCCACGCAGGCCTGCGGCAGCCCCTGCTCGTGCGCCATGTAGGAGGCGGCGGCGGCCGTGCCGGCGGTGCGGTCCCAGTACCGGCGCACCGCGTCGTAGTCCAAGCGCTCACCCATCGAGCTCCCCTTCCGCCGGGCCCTTGTCCGGGCATGGTATCTTTACGCCCACCGTACCGGGCTGGCCACGGCCCGGTGGGTCCACACAGGGTATACGAGTACCGGCCGAGCGCCGGGGTCTGGACGAGACACGATGGGCACACCGTCCCAGAGCGCACGGCGGCCGATCGTCGGTCACCTGCTCGATGCCGCGAACCTGGTCACGCTTGCCGGTCTCCTCAGCAGCATCGGGGCGATGACCTTCGCCCTGCAGGGGAATTTCGCCGCGGCGGCGATCGGGCTCGTCCTCGCGTTCTTCTTCGACGGGATCGACGGCCCGGTATCGAAACGCCTCTTGGGCCGGAGCGCGAGCGACCGCGCCTTCGGGGCCAACCTCGATTCGCTCGTGGACATGATCGGCTCCGGGGCGACCCTCGCGGTCGTGCTCCTGGCGTTCGGTGGGCTCGGGGCGGCGTACGTGCCGGGGGCCTTCGCCCTCGTTGCCGCCGTGGCGTTCCGGCTCAGCTACTTCAACGTCCACGGACTGCCGGACGGCGCGACCCACTACGTGGGCTTGCCCACGGACCAGGCGATCATCATCTTCGCCACGGTCATGCTGCTCCAGGGCCCGCTGGAGGCCGGCGTCTTCCTGGTCGTGATCTACGCCAGCGCCATGGCCATCGTCGCGCTCATGGTGAGCCCGCTGCGCGTTCCCAAGCTCTCGGGCCGCTCGTTCTACGCGCTCAACGGCGTGGCACTCGGCGTCGCGGTGCTCCACGCGGTGCGTCTGCTCGCCTGAGCGGCGCCCCAGACCCGTCTCAGCGGCGGGAGCGGGTCAGGCGCTCTCCCGCTCGGGCGCCAAGGCCGAGCCTGAGCGCCATGCCGAAGCGCATCCGCTCCGCGTCGGCGAGGTCTTCCTCGGTATCGACCTCGGCCCACGCCCGAGGGCCGGTGCGCAGGACGTGGAGCCGTATGGCTCCCGCTTCGACGGCGCGGGATATGGCCATCTCGTAGTAGTGGCCGGTCAGACCCCGGGAGACGTAGTCGCCGATGGCGGGCATCAGCTCGCGGCTGACGGCCCGGTGGGAGAACCGGTAGATGTTCACGGTCTTGAGGGCGGAGCGGTAGTCGAAGCCGGGTGGCTGGTCCATCTTGAGCACCATCGCCCTCGCCAGATCGCCGTCGGCCAGGATGACCGTCCCGTTCATGGGGGGCGCGTAGCGGTCCACCACCGCGACGTTCTCGTAGGGGGCATCGAGCACGTCCGTCAGGAGCCCGGGCTCGAAGATCAGGTCTCCTTCCAGCAGGAGCATGTCCCGGGTTATCTCGCGGCGGGCCAGCCACAGCGAGTAGATGTTGTTCGTGCTGTCGAAGATCTCGTTCTCGACGTAGGTGAGGGAGAGGCCGTGGAAGCGGCTGCCGAAGGCGTTGCGCACCTGCGCGGCGCGGTGGCCGACGACGATGATGCACTCCCGGACGCCCGCCTCGCAGAGGGCTTCGAGCTGGTACTCGAGGAGCGGCTTGCCGTCCACCTCCACCAGGCACTTGGGGCAGTTATCGGTCCGCGGACGCAGCCTGACCCCTTGGCCGGCTACGAGGATGACAGCTTGCATGCTTCTCCCTACCTCCTGGCGCCCTGCGCTGCCGGCGCCTCGGTTCCGATGGCCTGCAGGATGCGCACCAACTCTTCGTTGTCTTCGGCGGTCCTCGACGCGATCCTGAAGAATCTGGCATCGAGGCCGCGCTTGCCGCTGCAGTCGTTGACCAGGACCTTGAAATCATCGAACAGACGGGCCGTGACCTCCGACCCGGTGAGGTCGGAAGAGGTCCTGCACAGGACGTAATTCCCGTGGGTCGGATAGGGCTCCAGGAAGGGCACGCCCTCGAGCCCGCGGTAGAGGGCCTGCGTGGCGCGCCTCACCTCGGCGCAGGAGTCGGCGAACCGGGAGCCGTAGTCACCGAACCTCTCCAGGAAGAACTGCGCGAGGGAGTTGATGCTCCAGATCGGCAGCCCGGCCCGCAGCCGCTCGATGAAGGCCACGTCGCCCGAGACGGCGTAGCCCAGGCGCAGCCCAGGCACCCCGTAGGCCTTCGACATGGAATTCACGACCACCAGCGCCGGGAAGTCGTCGATCAGGCCCACGACGCTCAGGCCGGCGTAGTCGGGCCCGGCGAAGTAGAGGAACGACTCGTCCACGATGACGAGCTCGAGGCTGCGGAAGGCCTCGAGCATCCGGACCGTGTCCTCGCGCGAGACCAACGTTCCGGCGGGGTTGTTGGGCCGCACGATGACCACCGCGTTGGCCCCCGTCTCCCGCACGTGGGCGATGAAGCCGTCCACGTCCAGCTCGAAGTCCGGCCCCATCGCATAGGGGCTCACGCGCTTGCCCTGTACCTCGGCACGGTTGGAGTACTCGTCGAAGGCCGGGACGGGTATCGCCAGGTGCTCGACGCGCAGGCTGGTGATGACGCTGATGAGCTCGCTGGCGCCGTTCCCGACGACCAGCTGGTCGGGCGTCATGCCCAGGGGCTCCGCGACCAGGGACGAGAGGTGCCGGTTCGTCGAGGGGTAGGAGTCCACGAGCGTCCCGAGGCTCGACGAGAGCGCTCCCAGGAACTCCTCCGGAGGGAAGTAACGGTTCGTCATGTAGCAGAAGTCCTGGACGTCGAAGTTCCAGAAACCTCCGTACATCGACGAGACTGCCTTCACGCCTGACGCCATGCGTCCCCCTCCATGGAGATATCATGGATCCCCGCCGTCACGGCGGGGTCCTCGGTGGTGGCCTGAACGATCCACGGGCCGGCGATCAGGGTGGAGTGCGGCCCGCGAGCGATGCAGCGAATCACCTGATGACGCGTGCGCCGATCAGGCTGATCGCCAAGGTGCCGCCGGGTTGTTGCCCGGCGGCCGCGTTACGCGGGAGGCTCGTCAGCCTCTGGGGGGCGGCTGCGGCCCAAGGAGCTGCGCGCGGGGAGAGACGGCGTGGTCGCGGCCGCAGGGGATACGGAACTCCCCGGCTCCGCCGGTCCACGGCGGGACCCAGTCCCCAGCCAGCAAGCTCTTGTGGTTGATCTCATCAAACGATATATGCCTCAGGACGATGCGCCGAGGCCGAGTGTACACGGCCGGTACCGGCTGTCAAACTTGACAAAGTGGGTCCGCGCGTGACCGGCTGGGCCTGCCGGCATCGCGCCAGCAGGCCCGCTGCGGCACCGGAAGCCATGTGCTCGACCCGGAAGCGGGGCGCTTCGTGCTGGACGCTAAACGGGGACTCGCAGGCTGCCGGCAGCGACCTGCGGGAGGTCGATACGCCGGTTGCGCGCCGGGTCCCGACGCACGTTGATCGGCTCTCCGCCGTCGGCCGCCACCTGGGCCTGCTCGATCAGCAGCTGGCGGTACATGATGAGCCCAACGTCCGTTGTGCCCAGGTGCTCGAGGCGGCGGTCTGTCGTGGCGCCCGCGGTCACCACCACCATGTGGTCCTGGCCGTTCGCGGTGGCGATCCTGAACTGGCCGTGCTCATCGGTCCCGGGCACGTCATAGAACGGGACGCTCTGCTGGGGCTCGCCCTTCTTCTCGGACGGCCAGGCACGGTGCTCGACGAACCAGGTGCGCTCGTCGTCGAGCGGGACGACGAAGATCAGGGTGCCCGACCCGTTGTCTCGGGCGACCATCGCGGTCGCCGGGAAAAAGAACGGTGAGCCTGTGGCCCAGCTACGCTCCTGCTCGTCGCGACAGAGATGGCGCTCGATGATGCCGTGCTCGAAGAGGTCGAAGCTCGAGCGTTTGATGGCGGATGGCATGAACCTGGACCGGAAGAAAGCCGACTCCTGCGGGTCCGTGCGGTCGAGGACGTAGCCGAAGTAGCGGCCGTGGAGGTTCTCGATGTGTGCCGGGTCCATCAGGTTCTCCGCGACCTGAAGCCAGTTGCACGGGACGACGGTCCCATGAGTCTCGCGATTCGAGTGATTCCAAACCAGGATGTTGTAGCGGGGCAGCAGCGGCGCGGGCGAAGGTCCCAGATAGCCGAAGACGAGCCCGCCGAGCTCCTCGACCGGATAGGCCGTGGTGGTGACTTTCTGCCGAAACGTGCTCTCCGCTGGCTCAGAAGGCTGCTCGATACAGTTGCCTTCCGAGTCCCACACCCAGCCGTGATAGGCGCATCGCACGCCCGATTCTTCCGGCATGCCGTACGCCAGCGAGGTCTGGCGGTGGCCACACCCCCTCGCCAACAACCCGAGCGTGCCGGAGTTGTCTCTGAACAGCACGAGCTTCTCGCCCAGCAGCTCCACGGGCATGACGGGCTCGGTTTCCAGCTGAGATGCCGAGGCCACGGGGTGCCAGTAATGCCTCAGCAGGTCGCCCATGAACGTGTGGGGGCCGACCTCGGTGAGCTGGCGATTCTCCTCCGCGGTGATCATGCTGCCGGCCTCCCTTCGCCGTTACCACATGGCCAACGATGCCGCGCCCACCCGATATGACACAAAGTCAATCTACTTATCGGTCAATCGACCCACAGGTTACGCTTCGTTACGGTTTGTGCAACCCCGGCGCGATCAGCTCGCCGAAACCCGACGGCCCGGCCGAGGAGAGGCGGGCGGCACGCGAGCGTTGACCCGCGCCGGGGTGGCAGATACGCTGCGAGCTGCCGCCAGCAGACCACTTCCGAGGACGCCCCGTGCGATTCGGCCTCTATCTCCGATCCTTCCTGTCCGACCCCACGCGCCCGCTGCACGAGCAGATCGACGAGGTCATCGAGGTCTGTCACGTCGCGCGGGATTCCGGCTTCGCGTCGGTCGTCGTGCCGCAGCACTGGGTCTCGCACCCGACAGTCTGGCCGCAGCCCTTCCCCATGCTGGCGCGTCTCGCGCCCGAGACGGGCGACATGCGGCTGATGACGGGCATCCTGCTGCTGCCGCTGCACAACCCGCTCCAGATCGCCGAGGACGCCGCGACCCTCGACCACATCTCCAAGGGCCGGCTCACGCTCGGCGTCGGCATCGGCTACCGCGAGACGGAGCTCGAGGCCGTCGGGGCGACGCGGAGGGACCGGGCGCCGCGCATCACCGAGTCCGTCGAGCTCATGAAGCGGCTGTGGACCGGCGAGGAGGTGAGCTTCGAGGGCCGCTACTGGAGCGTCCACGAGGCCAGGATGGGCTTCCGCCCCTACCAGGACCCGCACCCGCCGATCTGGATGGCGGGCCAGAGCGAGGGCGCGGTGAAGCGCGCCGCGCGCATCGCCGACTCCTGCTACCTCGGGCCCCAGGTCGGCTTCGACGACCTCAAGACGCTGCTCGCGCTCTACCACGCGGAGCGCGAAGCGGCTGGGCGCGGCCGGGGCGGCGTCGCCATCTCGCGCGGCGTGAGCCTGGCCGCGAGCCACGAGGCCGCGATCGCCGAGGCGCAGGCCTCGGCCGCCTCCTCCTACAAGATGTACGCCGCCTGGAACATGCAGGAGCACACGATGGTCAAGATCAACATCTCGGCCGAGTCCGAGGTGGGGGACTGGGCCGTCACCGGCACCGCGGCCGAGTGCGTCGAGGGCTACGCCCGGCTGGAGGAGGAGTTCGGCGTCGAGAGCGTCATCAACACCTGCCTGAACCTGCCGAAGGGCATCGAGGCGCGCAAGGAGTACGTCCAGCGCTTCGGCGAGAGCGTGATCCAGGCGATGAAGCAC
>JADFQE010000018.1 GCA_022561985.1 Chloroflexota bacterium | reverse complement strand
GCTTCGCTCCGGCTCCGGACTGAAGCGGCACGCGCTGCTGCGGGCGCCTTGCTGGGCCTGTGCTTGGCTTGACTGTGCGCCTACGCTTCGCTCCGGCTCCGGACTGAAGCGGCACGCGCTGCTGCGGCCGCCGTGCTGGGCATGTGCGTTTGCTTGACCGTGCATTGGTCCCTTTTCTTGGGTCAAGGTAGGATGGTGCGGTCCTAGGAAGATCGAGGTGCGGACCATGAGCACGACAGACGGTACCGAGAGCGTTGCGCTTGAAGTCGGCGGTCTCCCGGGCGCGCCCCGGACCTACGACTTCGCGGGCCTCTCCGCGCTGCCCGATCAGATCGCCGACGTCTCGGAGCTCGCAGCGGGCAGGGTGGGCGGGGCGGTCCGGTTGCGGACGCTGATCGAGCGATCAGGCGCCGATGCGGGCGCGGCCTTCATCACGCTCTTCGCGGAGGGCGACTACTCCGCGAGCGTCCCGTTGGCCGCCGTCATCGATCAGGCCATCCTGATCTACCGCCTCGGCGACGGCCCGCTTCCCGCCGCGCAGGGCGGCCCGATACGCTTCCTGATCCCCGACGTCGCCGCCTGCCAGACGGCCGAGGTCGACTCGTGCGCCAACGTGAAGTTCCTGCGGCGGATCGAGCTTGGGCGTGAGCGCGGGCCCGATTCACGTCCGCGGACCAAGGCGTCGCACGCCGAGCTGCACCGCGCGTGAGCCGTGCGGGCGCCGCGGCTGCCCTCGTCCCCCCTTTTGCCGCGCGTCGCGGCGTACACTTCCGTGCGGACGCCCGTTCGGGCGCGCAAGAAATCGAGGGCGAGCGGTGCTCGCCACCTGGAGGGCGGCAGGCATGAGCGTCGAAGACAAAGTCGTGATCATCACCGGCGCGTCGCAGGGCGTGGGGAGGTACGTTGCCCGGACGTTCGCCGCCGCGAAGGCGAAGGTCGTGGTCGCCGACATCGCGTCGATGGAGACGGTGGTCGCGGAGGTCGAGCAGCTCGGGGCCGAGGTGCTCCCGATCGAGACCAACGTGACCGACGAGGAGTCCGTGCGCTCCATGGTGGAGACGGTCTACCGCAAGTGGGGGCGGATCGACGTTCTGATGAACGATGCCGGCATCGTGACCCACTTCCACGTGGGATCCCCCAGGTGGCCCGGCATCCGCGACATGCCGCGGGAGTTCTTCCAGAAGGTCATGGACACGAACCTCGGGGGGACGTTCCTCTGCACGAAGCACGTGCTCCCGTACATGGAGTCGCTGCACTCCGGCCACATCATCAACGTCGGTCAGGGAGAGCTGAGCCAGAAGCCACTGGGCGAGGAGCAGCCCGGGCGCCCGCCGAACGTCGGCGCCGCCATCTACAACACGTCCAAGATCGCGATCAGGGCCTTCACGCGCGGCGTCGCGGAGGAGGAGCGGCGGTACAACATCTGCATCGTGAGCATGGGGCCGGGGACCAGCGGCAGCGGGGAGGTCCACAAGGGTCCGGGCGGCATCGTGACCGAGGACAGCCCGCAGTGGGCGATCGAGACCAGCCTGAGCCGGAGCGTCGATACGGTCGGCAACCGCTACGTGCTCGCCGCCGAGGCGCCGATGGAGCTCACCGGCCTGCAGATCATGGCCAAGGAGGGCCAGCTATTCCCGGTGGCGGAGTAGCCCTCAGGGCGTGCGGCCCTCGAAAACGATGCCGGAGGTGATCGTGGCACCGCCTTCGTCCGCGCGCGCCGTCGGAGAGGACCAGGTGCGTCTCGACGTCTGGGGTCGCGGCCAGCGCGACGAGGGTCCTGATGCCGTATATCGGCGATGAGGAGCCGCTGATCCCGACGATGATCCTGCGCACCGGCCCTGCTCCTCCCCCGGCCGCGTCTCGCCGCCGCCGGGACGCGTCTCCGTGCATCTCGGAGATGCGCGGGATGTACCACCTCGCCGGGGGCATGTCAAATCCCCGGTACGCGGCACCGGGAACTTGCGCTTCCCATCGGGTACCATGACCCGCGAGCACGGCGCTCGGGCGCTGGCCGGGGTCCTCGTGACGAAGGGGAGGTGCGAGATGGAAACACCGGAGGTGGACCGGTACATGAAGCTCGTGGGTCCGGGCGAGCCGGCCGGGGAGCTCCTGCGCCGGTACTGGATGCCCATCGGCGTGGCCGCCGAGCTCACCGACGAGAACCCCACCAGGTTCGTGCGCCTCCTCGGCGAGGACCTCGTGCTGTTCAAGGACCTCTCCGGGCGCGTGGGGCTGCTGGCCGACCACTGCTCGCACCGCGGCGCCTCGCTCCTCTACGGGCGCGTCGAGGAGCGAGGGATCTCGTGTGCCTACCACGGCTGGCTGTACGACTGCGACGGCAACATCCTGGAGACGCCGCCGGAGCGCAACGACGCCATCATGCGCAGCGTCAAGCAGACGGCCTACCCCGTGCAGGAGCTCGTGGGTCTCCACTGGGCGTACCTGGGCCCGCAGCCCGCGCCGGTGATCCCCCACTACGACGCGTGGGTCCGGCGCGACGGCCACCGCAAGATCTTCGTGCAGCCGGTGCTGGACTGCAATTGGCTCGCGGCCATGGAGAACTCCATGGACCCCGCGCACACCTCGATCCTCCACCAGCGGCAGGGGATCGAGAACACCACGCGCGGGAACATCGACCGCATCGCGCAGTTCGACTTCTCCATGATCCCCCACGGCCTGATGAAGAAGCGCGTGTGGAAGAACGGCGTCGTCGACGAGCACCCGGTGCTCTTTCCGAACGTGCTCCGGCACGCTGGCGAGACGCAGATCAGGGTGCCCATCGACGATACGCACACCCAGATCTACATCGTGGATTTCTATCCGACGCCTGACGGCGCCGAGGTGGACGACGAGCCGGAGGTCGAGCACATCGCGTCCTTCAAGGAGCCGGCGGACGCGCTGCACCCCTTCACCCGGTTCGACATGCACCCGGAGTGGCTCGAGGCGCACAAGGCGCAGCCCCAGGACCACATGGCGTGGGAGACGCAGGGGCCCATGGCCGACCGGCAGAACGAGCACCTGAGCTACTCGGACCAGGGCATCGCCCTCTACAGGAAGGTGCTGAAGGAGAACATCGAGAAGGTGCTCGCAGGGGAGGACCCGATGGCCGTCGAGCGGGACCCGGACCACCCCATCATCGACACGAACCTGGACGAGTCCATAAGGGTTTTCCAACGGGACCCCGGGCATGGACCGGAGGTCGTCGCGATCGCGGGGGCGGGGCCCTTCCAGTGGAAGGAAGCCGGGCGCTGACCCGGCCCGCGTTGGAGCACGGCGCGCCGTGCTCCAGCGGTTGCCGGTGGTTGCCTGACGCTGTACCCTCGCTGCCGTGACGCCCGTCCACACCGATACGCGAAAGTTCTCCTTCTTCGACCCGGTCCTGCTGATCATGGCCGGGATCATGGTCGTGCAGGGGTTCACGGGCGGCGGCGAGCTACCGGTGCTCGTCGGCATCGGCCTCGCCGTGTTCCTCGCCTTCACCAAGCACACGCGCTACGACCTCTACGGCGACGCCCTGGTGATCCGTTACTGGGCGCCCCGGAAGATCGTCATCCCGCTCTCGGAGATCAAGGACGTCGGGTCGGTGAAGCTGCCCTTCGGCGGCCCCTCGGTGCTCGTGCACCGCACGCGCGGACGGGTGCTCGCCATCATGCCCAAGGACCCGGTGAGCTTCCTGGCGCACATGAAGACCGGCCTGGAGGCCGCGAAGCACCCGCCCAGCCCCCCGGCCGAGGACGAGCCGCCCCGGCCTCCGAGGGTGCGCCGCCGGCGCCCCCGCCCCCGCCGCCAGAACCCTTCCTGAAGCCGCCTCCCGGGTCCCCCGAGGCACGCGTCCCATCCCACCTGGTCCTGGAGCCCTCCCCATGCGTATCGGCGTGCCGGACATGGTCTCGAACTCCTACTTCCCGGCCATCGCGGCCGTCGACCTCGGTGCGTTCGCGGCCGAGGGGATCGACGCCGAGGTCCAGCACATCTTCCCCGCGCCGCGGACGATGGCGGCGCTGCGGGACGGCGAGCTGGACCTGGTCGCCGGCGGCGCGCACACGGCGCTCTCCGCGTTCCCCGACTGGAAGGGCGCGAAGCTCGTCGTAGCCCTCGCGCAGCACATGTACTGGTTCCTGGTCCTGCGCGCCGACCTCGGCGTCGAGCGTGGCGACATCGCGGCCGTGAAGGGGCTGCGCATCGGCGCGGCGCCTGGCCCGGACGTTGGGCTGGTGCGCCTCCTCGCGGAAGCCGGCATCGACCCGGAGCGGGACGGTGTCAGCATAGGGCCCGTCCCCGGCGGCATGGAGGCGGGCGTGTCCTTCGGCGTGCACGCGGCTCGCGCGATGGCGGACGGGGTCATCGACGGCTTCTGGGCCAACGGCATGGGCGCCGAGATTGCGGTCGCCTCCGGCGCGGGCACGGTGGTGCTCGATGTGCGCCGGGGCGACGGTCCGCCCGCGGCCCGTGGGTACACCTTCCCCGCGCTCATCGCGTCCGAGAGGGCGATCGCGGACTCCCCCGCCGACGTGGCGGGCGCGGTGCGCGCGATCGTCCGCGTGCAGCACATGCTGCGCGAGGAGCCGGCGCGCGCGGCCGAGGTGGGGGCGCTGCGCTTCCCGCCCGCGGAGGCCGGCCTCATCGTCGAGCTCATCGAGCGCGACCTCCCGTACTACGAGCCGTCGATCTCGGAGGAGAGCGTGGTGAAGATGAACGCCTTCGCGCAGGCGACCGGCGCGCTGTCCGGCCCCGTCCCGTACGAGGCGGTCGTCGCCACGCAGTTCCGCGAGCTGTGGGCAGGCTAGGGGAGCGGGACCATGCCGAAGCCCGAGCTTGAGTTCTTCGACCCCACCTCCATCCCGCACCAGCCCGTCGGCGGGATCAGCGGCCTCAGCGAGCAGATCCTGGCCCGCGACGAGGAGACCGGCGACTACACGCGGATGCTGCACTTCGAGCCCGGCACCGACACCAGCGTCATGGGCCCGCAGTCGCACGACTTCTGGGAGGAGGTCTGGATCATCCGGGGCAGCATCCACGACCTGACCCTCGGGCAGACGTTCACCGCCGGCATGTACGCGTGCCGCCCGCCCGGCATGCCGCACGGCCCCTGGCGCTCGGTGGACGGCTGCACGACCATCGAGTTCCGCCGCCACGAGCGCCCCTAGCGCGCCGGCCCGCTTCACGTTGACAGTCACCCACCACGGGGATATAAACGTCGCGCCCTGCGAAGGGGCGTGATGGTTGGCACGACTCAGAGCCAGACGTTGACGGTGACCCGGCGGCGTGAGCCGGTCAGCGGGTCGCCCGGTACGTCGGAGGAGTAGGAGCAGCGATGAGACTCGAAGGCAAGACGGCACTCGTGACCGGCGTGGACATCCCGCTCGGGGCGCAGATCGCCGCGAATTTCGCCCGCGAGGGAGCGCGCGTCGCCGGCATCGCCTCCTCCGACGAGGGGCGCGCCGCGATGGAGGCGATCCGCGCGGATGGCGGCGACGCCACCTTCGTGCAGGCCGACGTCAACACGCACGACGGCGCCGACCGCGCGGTCACGGGCGCACTCGACGCCCTGGGGCGCATCGACATCCTCGTCAACTACAACCGCGTGAGGCGCATCCAGGGGACGGTCCTCGAGCTCGACGACGCGACCTTCGCCGAGCAGATCGACGGAGACCTCAAGCCCGTCATCTACATGGCGCACCTCGCCATCCCGGCGATGGCCGAGAGCGGCGGCGGCGCCGTCATCAACGTATCCTCGGTCTCGAGCGACGGTCTCAAGGGCAGGGCGATCCGCTCGGCGAGCCACGCGGCCCTGGAGGTCCTCACGATCTCGATGGCCCTGGACCACGGGCCTCAGAGCATCCGCGTCAACGCGCTTACTCTCGGCCCCGTCGGGACCGAGAGCCCCAAGGGCGGCACCCCGCCCGACTTCGAGGCGAACGCGCTCTCGCCCATCGGGCAGGTCCCCACGCCGGACCAGGTGGCCGCAGCCGCCGCGTTCCTGGCATCGGACGACGCCGGCGCGATCACCGGCATCCTGCTGCGCATCGACGGCGGCCGCTCGCTACGCGGCGGCGAGCCCACGACAAGGGTGTAACCCTTGACCTACTCGCTCGCGCCGATCGGCGCTTGTCCCCAACCCCGGCTGGGCGCTCGCCGGACCGCTCGTGCGCAGCGGCGATCCGCCGGGGTCCGCGCCGCTACCCCATGTGGGTCAAGGGCTGTGCCCTTGCTGTGCCCTTGTGGGTAAGCTCGACGGGAAGGTTGCCATCGTGACCGGTGCCAGCCGTGGCATCGGCAAGGCCGTGGCCATCGGTTTCGCGCGCGAGGGGGCGCGTGTCGTCGTCTGCGGCCGGACGACTGATGCGGGCATGGGCGATGCGGGCGCGGCGCCGCTGTCCATCGAGGCGGCGGCACGGGAGATCGAGGCGCTCGGCGGGGAGGCGTTGGCGATCGCGTGCGACGTGACCGACGAGACCCAGGTCGGCGACATGGTGAGCCGGACGATACGGGAGTGGGGCCGGATCGACGTGCTCCTCAACAATGCGGGGCTCAAGTGGGGCCGCAGCATCGACGACACGCCGCTTGAGAAGTGGCGCGACGTCTTCAACACCAACGTCCACGGCGTCTACATCTGCACGATGGCCGTCCTCCCCCACATGCGGGAGCAGCGCTCGGGCAGCATCCTCACGGTCTCGTCCTCGCAGGCGCAGAGCGAGAAGGCCGGCGGGGCCGTCTACGCGGCGAGCAAGGCCGCGGCCGACCGCTTCATGATCAAGCTTGCCGCCGAGCTCAAGGGAGAGGGCATCGCCGTGAATGCGCTGTATCCTGGGTCGACGCTCACCGAGCTCGCGCTCCAGCGCAGCGGCGGCGACCGTGGCGGACGGCAGACGGCCGAGGAGAAGAAGATCATCCCGGCCTGCGTCTACCTCGCGGGTCAGACCGGCGAGGGGATCACGGGACGGATCTTGGACCAGGCCGACTTCGAGGTCTCCTGGCCGTGAGCAGCACATCCACCGAACGGGGGGACAGCAGATGAACGTCGCGAACCTGAAGGTCTCGATGCAGATCACGCTGGCCGACGGGGGCCTCGCCGAGGTCCTCGAGGTCATGGCCGCGGACGCCAAGGTGAAGATCAGGTACATCGACCCGCTGGGCTCGCCCGAGCTCACGGGGACGGAGGCGGTCGTCACGTCCGACGAGGTCATCGCCGTGATGGACGGCACGCACACCGAGGGCTTGGCCTAAGGGGCTCCCTGGGATGTCTCGCTGAGAGCTTCGTTCGCCCTCGCGGCCGATCGGCGCTAGAGGGTCGTCCCCGCCTGTGCCAGGTTCGGCGCGTTCTCGGGGATGTCGGAGACGGGGATGCCCGCCTTCCTCGCCCGCTCCCGGTTGACGGGGCTGTACTTCCCCGAGTTGCCCGTGGAGATGGCACCCTCACGGAGCCGCCTACCCCGCTGCCGCGTGTCCACGCCGGTCTCCATGGCCTCGAAGGGCGTGACGATGTTGACGTTCTTCGCCGGGTCGCGGATGACGTTCATCGGGTCGCCGCCGTCGTCGACGATGCGCATCTGCTCCTGGAGCAGCCTCCGGAACATGATGAGCCCCTTGTCGGACTCGCCGAGGGTCTCGCGCCAGCGCTGGGAGATCGGCCCCTGCGACAGCCACGCCATGTTGTCCTGACCTGCGTTGTGGTCCAGCAGGCTCCAGGAGGGCCGGCCGCGCTCGTCGGTGCCGGGCAGCGGCACGATGTAGTAGGGGATCTCCTCGTCGGTCTGGGCCGGGTCGCCCTCGGCCACGGGGTGCGTGTTGTAGTACACGTAGAGCGTGTGGGTATCGTCGATCGGCACGCGTATCTGGAGCGTGTTCCCGTTCCCGCTGCGCAGGATGTTCGGGAACAGGATGGGGTGCCCGACGCGCCAGTTCGCGTTCTCCTCGTCGTCGCCCTCCAGCACGCGCCGCTTGACGATGCCGTGCTCGAAGACGTCGAAGCCGGTCTTGACGTGTTTGTTGACGTCGGCGCGGTCCCTCCAGAAGTTGTCGCTCTCGTCGATGGTGCCCATGCGCTGGAGCACGAAGTTCGTGTAGTACTGGTGGAGCCACTCCACGTGGACCGGGTCCAGCGAGTTCTCCATGATCTGGAGCCAGTTGCAGGGCACGACGGAGAGCCCGATGTCGCGCACGACGTTCTCGTGGGCGAAGAGGTCCCAGTTCGGCACCAGCGGCGCCGGAGCGGGGCCCATGTACGCGAAGATGAGGCCGGCGAGCTGCTGCACCGGGTAGGACAGGAGCTTGACCCGCTCGGGGAAGGTGGAATCGGGCGCCTCGGCGGGCATCTCCAAACACTGGCCCGTCTCGTCGTACATCCAGCCGTGATACGGGCACCGCAGCCCGTGCTCCTCCGGGATGCCGTAGAGCAGGTTGACGCGCCGGTGCGCGCACGCCGACTCCAGGAGGCCGATGGTGCCGCTGCGGTCCTTGTAGAGGGTGAGGTCCTCGCCGAGCAGGCGGATGGACTTGGTGGGGCTCTCCTCGAGCTCCTTGGTGGCCGCGATCGGGAACCAGTACCTGCGCAGCAGGTCGCCCATCGGCGTGCCGGGGCCCACCTGCGTCAGCCGGTCGTTCATCTCGACGGTCAGCATCGCTCATCCTCCCTAACTCGCTGCGCGCAGCCTAGTTCCCGTCCTCACTGACGTCAACGGCGGCAGCGCCCTTGCTAGTCGTTGGAGCCGCCTTCTACGTAGCGGAGGAGGTGCGCGCCCTTCGGGGCGCGGGTGGGGCCGTACTCGGTGCCCTTCGGTATGTAGATGCACGACCCTTCGGGGTAGGCCGTGCCGCCCATCTCCACCTCGCCCCGGAGGACGAAGAACATCTCGTCGAAGTCGTGGCTGTGGATGGGGATGTCGGTCTCCGGGCCCCACATCCGGATCATGATGCTGGGTCCCTGGCCCTTCTTGTGCTGCACGAGGAACTTCGTGTAGCCGCGCCCCGTCTTGACCTCCTCCACGTCGTGCTCGTTGACCACCTGCATGGCCTTGGGCTGCATCTCCATCGGTTGCCTCCTCGTGCGCGGCCTCGTGCGCGGATCTGGCCGTGTCCGCCGGCTACTCTAGCAGTTCCGCGATGTGACGCTGCCGATACGGGCGCCCAGGGGGACGCGGCTCGGGGGGGGGCTCGGGCGCTCGTGTATCCTCGCCTGCATATCCGTCTCAGGGGTTGGAGGAGGCTGCGATGGCCATCGGCTTGTCCCACGGCGGCGCGACGATGTATTCCTCGGAGCGGCCATCGAGCGAGGTCCACGTCGGCACGATGGACGGCGTCGTGACGCTGCGGCGCACCGCCGGCGGCTGGGAGGCCGTCCACCGCACGCTGCCCGGCTCGCACGTCCATGCGATCGCCTTCGTGGGCGAACAGGCCTTCGCGGGCGTCTACCGCGGCGGCGTGTATGCGAGCGGGGACGGTGGCGAGACCTGGGCGCGCCGCGACCGGGGGATCGGCGTGCGCAGCATGTTCAGCCTCGCCGCGCTCCCGGCCGGCGGCCGGGTCCGGCTGTACGCGGGCACCGAGCCGGCGCACCTCTACTACAGCGACGACGAGGGCGCATCGTGGACCGAGCTTCCGGAGGTCCGTTCCGTCGGTTCGCTGCCGGACTGGCGCTTCGCGGCCGACCCCTTCGAGGCGCACCTCAAGCACATCAACGTGCACCCAGCCGACCCGGCGCACCTGTATGTGAGCATCGAGGTGGGCGGGTTGCTGGAGAGCAGGGACGGCGGCTTGAGCTGGCGCGACGTCGGCGTCCCGCACCCGGACGTGCACCGCACGCTGATCGACCCGCGCGACCCTGCGCACATCCGCACCACCGGCGGCGCCGGGCTGCTGCTCACGCGCGACGGCGGCGGGACGTGGGAGGTGCTGGCGGGCAAGGAGAACGACATCGGCGCCTACCCCGACCAGCTCGTCTCCCTGCCGAGCGACCCCGACGTGCTGTTCATGTCGGCCTCGCAGACGGGGCCGCGGTCGTGGCTGCGGGAAGGGAGCGGCTTCGCGGGGGGCCGCATCGGCCGGAGCGAGGACGGTGGGCGCACGTGGACGGTGCTCGTAGGCGGGTTGCCGGACCGGCTGCACGGCAACGTCGAGGCGATGTGCATCGAGGAGGCCGGCGCGACCGTCTCGCTGTTCGCCGGCATGACGGACGGCGAGGTGTGGTGGAGCGAGACGGGGGGCGAGCGCTGGGAGCTGATCGCGGAGCTCGCGCCCGTGTCCAAGTCGGTGCACGCGGAGATGCTCACGGGCGAGCGCACCACCGCGCTCCGGTTCTCGGACGGCGAGGTGGCCGCGAAGACGACGAGCGCGCCCGGTTAACCGGGCGCGCTCGTCCGCTGCTCTACGGCGCGTTCCCGGCGCCGACGGCTTCGGTCAGCTCCTTGAGGTAGTCGCCCGACTCCTTCGGCCGGTACACCGCCAGGGAGTCGGCGATGGAGGTGTGCGTCGCGCCGACGAAGTGGAAGGCATGGCCGTCGGCGTCGTAGAACTCGTCGCCGCGCTCGTAGGTCGCCTTCCACTTCCGGCCGCTGGGGCTCCCGTGGAGTCCCGTCCGCGCCACCAGCGCGTCCTCCTGCTCGCGGGGGAGGCCGAGGGCCTCCTTCGTGTCGGTCTCCTCGGGGATCCCGTCCCACATGCGCCGGTAGTTCGGGAAGAAGGCGTCCTCGGCCACCGTGAGGGCCGTGTGCAGCGCGAACCAGGGCCCGTGCCCCGTGAGGCGCTCGTCCACCTCGTCCACCAGGTGGTAGACGACGCGCCCGCCCCCGGCCAGCGCGAACGCCACGGCGTCCTCCGGTATCTCGGAGCTCTCGATGGGGGTGAGGTCGCAGTAGTCGGCGAAGAAGGCGGCGGTGCGCTGGAGGTTCCGCGAGCCAAGCGTTGCGCTGGCGACGCGGCCAACGCCGGCGGCCGTCGCGACCTCCATCGCTCCCTTGGGCATGCTCACGGGCGCCCAGAACTCGAACTGGTTCCCGTCGGGGTCCTGGAAGTAGATCGCCGTTCCGTCGTCGCCCTCGGCCTTCGTCTTGACCGGGTCGGAGTGCGCGATCCCGTGGTCGTCGAGGCGGCGCAGGTGTGTGTCGATGTCCTCCGGACGGATGAAGAAGCCGTAGCGCGGGTAGTCCTGCCCCAACTCCTTGGCCGGCGGCATCTGCTCGCTCTGGAGGAACGCGCCCATGTGGCACGAGCCGTCGCCGATGTCGAGGAAGATGGCGATGGGCCGGTCGTTCTTGCGCTGGTCCGTGGTGAGCCCGCCGATGTGCCCCGGCGCCATCCCGATGGCGTCCACCGCCCAATCGACCCACGTGGCGATGTCGTTGGTCCCGACGACCACGTGGTCTATCCAGTGAACCGTTCCTGTTGCTGCCATGGTCGTCCCTCCTATTACAGTGGCACCTTGCACCTATCCGCTGGGGCGCATTCTGCCACTCCGGCCGCGTTGGGACAACCGGTGGCGCGGAAGGTAGACTTCGGCCGCGTCAGGTTCCGCAACGATATCCCCCAAGGTGGGGGAGGGAGGGGCCACGGGATCATGGACCGCCCATTCCCGATCGTCGACGTCGACGGCCACGTGACCGAGACCGATGAGCAGGTACGGCGGTACATGCCGGAGCCGTTCCGCACACGGCGACGCTCTGGCGCGCGCTCGCCCTCGCGGGCATCGAGGACCCGGTCCCCGGCACGGGCCGCCTGCTCGCCGAGCGCCGCGAGACGGCGCGCGCCACGCAGCATGCAGCAGGAGGTACGCGATGAGCCTGAACGGACACGTCGTGATCGACATGGACCAGCACATCCGCGAGTACGTCGACGTCGACCGCGTCTACCGGGACCACATCGACCCGGCCTACCGCGACGCGTTCGAGCGGCTCTCGGCGGCGGTCGCGGAGCGCCGGGAAGCCGGACAGCCGGCCAATCTGTTCATGCACCCCAACGCGATCATCGAGCCGTCGGACGAGAGCCGCCCGCTGGGGATGCAGGACACGTTCGGGACGCGGCACGGGACGAAGGCGCCCGATCGCGCGGCCCCGGACCGCGGCGCAGCCGAGATCCCTCGCGAGGTCCATTGGGACCCCTCGATCCGCCTCGCGGACATGGACAAGGCCGGGATCGACCTGTGCGTCATCTTCCCGAGCCACGCGACGAGCTACGTGACGCTGCGCGACGCCGGGTTCGAGAGCGCGCTCCAGCACGCCTACCACCGCTACGTCGCCAACTACTGCGGGGACGGCGGCGGACGCTTGCGGTGGGCGCTCATCGCCACGCTGCGCGACGTGCCCGGAACCGTGGAGCAGCTCACGTACTGGGCGGAGCACGACGCGAATCTCGCGGGCGTCATGATCCCGCCGGCCGGCCCGAACGGACGGCTCCTCGACAACCCGGACTACCATCCGATCTACCAGGCCGCCCAGGACCTGGACCTGCCGCTGCTCGTCCACGGCGGCGTGCTCCGGCCACCCTACACGCCGGGCGCCGTCGAGCTCGACAACGCCGGCTTCATCATCCGCTCCGTCTACCAGCCCTGGGCGGGGATGACCGCCGTCAGCGCGCTGATCGGGGGCGGCGTCTTCGACCTGTTCCCCAGGCTCCGGGCGGGGGTCTTCGAGACCGGCGGTGGATGGATGCCCTGGCTCATCGAGCGTCTCGACGACAGCTACGCGTCGCGCCCGCACCTGGCCCCGTTCCTCAAGCGCAAGCCGTCGGAGGTCATCGCGGAGGGCCGGCTGTTCCACGCGTTCGATCCGACCGAGCGCTACGTGGGCCACGCGATCGAGGAGCTCGGGGAGGACATGTGGCTCTTCTCGACCGACTACCCGCACGCGGCAAGCCTGCCGTGGCCGAACGACGTGACGGACTTCACCGAGCGGCCGGACCTCTCCAGCGCCGTCAAGCGCAAGGTGATGGGCGAGAACGCCCTGCGGCTCTGCCCCCGCTTCGCGTGACGCGCACGTGCGTAACATCGGGTCTATAATCGCGGCGTCGTTTTCTGGATAAAGCGACGATCGAGCGCATCCGGGCAGATGCCGGGATACGGCTGGGATACGACTGGATGCTGGCATACGAGGAGGTACGGATCATGGCAACAGGAACCGGAGCCGGGAGCGTCGCCGAGCGATTCAGGGGGCTGATCGCACCGATCCCCGCCGTGTTCGACGGCAAGGGCGAGGTTGACGTCGCCACTCAGAAGCAGCTGACCGACTGGTACATCGAGCGCGGCGTGGACGGCTTCTTCGTCCTCGGCTCGCAGGGCCAGGGCCCAGCGTGCCGCATCGACCAGCGCAAGGCCATCGCCGAGGCGGTCCTCGGGCAGGTCAACGGGCGCATCCCCGTCGTCATCCAGGTCGGCGCGGTGGACCCCTACACCTCCATGGAGCTCGCGGCGCACGCACGCCAGGCCGGCGCCGATGCCATCGGCATGGTCGGCCCCTACTACTACAGCGACCGCGCCGAGTGGGAGCTGATCGAGCAGCACAAGATGGTCAACGAGGCCGGGAAGCTGCCGATGTTCCTCTACAACAACCCGGAGTACTCGGGCTACCCGACGCCGCCGGCGATGATGGTGAAGCTGCGGGAGGAGATCCCCGGCGTCTTCGGCGCGAAGCTCGCCGCCGGCACCATCGACCAAGCCGTCGAGTACCTGGACACGCTCGGGAAGGACTTCAACATCTTCATCCCCGTGAACCAGATCATCGAGGGCATGCCGAAGGGCGTGTGCGGCAGCATCGCGGCGGGCGTGCCCGTCACGGTCCCCGAGGTGGGCGTGGCGCTCATGGCCGCGATCCGTTCCGGCGACGACGCTCGTGCCCAGGCCCTCAACGCCCGGATGTCGGAGCACTCCAAGCGGATCTCGAAGCTCCGGGAGTACGGCCGCTCCACCACGCGCGTCGGGCTCCAGCTCCGCGGACTGCCGATCAAGGAGTACCCGCGCTGGCCCACCAGGGAGATCCCGGCCGAGGACCGGGACCTGATGGACCGCAGCATGAAGCAGCTCCTCGAGGAGATCGCCGCCGTCCCGGCATAGGGACGAAGCTCCGCGCGGCGTGAAGGCGCGGAGGTGACTTTGAGAGATCGCGGGGAGCGATGCGCCGGCCTGATCGCCGCGCATCGCTCTCTGCTTGCAGGCCCGGTGGGCCGCCGGTGTGCGGCCGAATCTAGAAGCGGGGGTGTGCGATGAGCGCCACGAACACGGACATGGAGACGAGGCTCGATGCGCTGCACGCGCGTATGAAGAAGAGCTCGCTGGCCGGGCACTGGCAGGAGCGCAAGCGCCGCCCCGACCTCGTTCCGTGGCGCTGGAAGTGGGAGACCATCTACGACTGCCTGATCGAGTCCGGCGAGGTCATGCCCATCGGGCACGCCGGCGAGCGCAACGCCCGCCGCACGGTCCAGCTCATCAACCCCAGTTTGGTGGACGTCAAGGCGACGTCGAAGACGCTCCAGATGTCGGTCCAGCTCGTGAAGCCGGGCGAGGTCGCCGAGGCCCATCGCCACACCGCGGCGGCGCTCCGGTTCATCGTTGCCTCCACCGGTGCCTACACCACGGTGGAGGGCGAGCAGATGATCATGGAGCCGGGCGACTTGGTGCTCACGCCGAACTGGAACTGGCACGACCACGCCAACAACACGGACGACAACGTGATCTGGCTCGACGTGCTGGACGTCCACCTGACCGGACACCTCGACGGCATGTTCGGCGAGCAGTTCCCGGAGGGCGCCGCACAGCCCATCACGAAGCCGGACGGCTACAGCCGCAAGCGCTTCGGCGCCATGCGCCCCGACACCTCGGACATCGCCGACGTGGCGCTGCTGCCGTACGTGTACAAGTGGGCGGAGGCCGAGGCCACGCTCCACGAGATGGCGGAGGCGGGCGAGGCCAGCGACTACGACGGCGTCATCCTGGAATACACGAACCCGATCACGGGCGGGCCGACGATGCCCACCATCGGCTGCTGGGTGCAGATGCTGCGCCCCGGCGAGAGCACGCGGGCCCACAGCCACACCGGCTCAACGATCTACCACGCGGTCGGCGGGGCGGGCGTGACGACGGTGGGGCGCGGCTCGGAGGCGACGGAGCTCACGTGGGGCGAGCACGACTGCTTCTTCGTGCCGTCGCTGGGCTGGCACGAGCACCGCAACACCTCCAAGACGGAGCCGGCGTACCTCTTCTCGGTCACCGACCGCCCGGTGCTCCAGGCGCTCCACCTGCACCGCGAGGAGCGAGCCTAGGGCGCCGCCTCAGCCACGAGAACGCCGAAGGGGCCAGGCTTCTGCCTGGCCCCTTCGTTCGTCTCGGACGCGGGATGCTCGGGTTGCTCTAGGGGTTGCCCTTAGGGGTTGAAAGAGCAGAAGGGGTGGATACCGCCCATCCCACACTCCGCCCCGGAGGCCGCGACGGCGGCCTCGAAGTCCTTGTGGATCTGCGGGTCCTCGTCCTCGTACTCGATCTGGTCGCCGCCCTCTTTCACGCTCTTGTACACGTACGCGCCGCCGCCCGCCTTGGGCTTCTCGCTGCCCCAGCCGATGGCCAGGAAGAGGCAGGGCTCCGCGCCCGTGTTGAAGTGCTGGTGGAACCACATCTCCGGCGGCACGAACATCGTGCCCGGCTTCCACGGCACCTTCTGCACGTCCTCGCCCTCTTTCCACATCAATGAGTACCCCTCGCCGCGGAGCAGCACGATGTGGATGCCGGGGCCGTGACGGTGCGCCTTCTTGTACGTCCCCACCGGCCACGACGAGGCGTGGGAGCGGACGGTGGAGTTGACCATGTTGAAGCCGGTGCCGATGGACCCGGCCCCGCGTCCTTCGTTCCCACCCTTCACGTCGGCGATCTTGCTCGATGTGTCCACGTCGGCGATGAAGTTCGTCGTCCAGCCGCCGTTCGCGTTCGGGGCGTCGGCCTGCGTGAAGTAGCCGGCCTTGCCGTCGAAGCGGTCCTCGAACACGAATGGGTTGTTGAAGACGAACTCCAGGCTCTTGAAGGTGTCGATGACGCGCGGCGCGGCCGTCATCGCGACGTAGCGGGCCGGCTCGGTGCCGGAGCCGTTGTGGTGCTGGTAGTTCGCGTTCGGGGGCATCGCGAAGTAGCTGCGCTCGCCCCACTCGAAGGTCTGCTTCTCGCCGCCGTCGAGCCACACGGACGTTGCGCCCCGGCCCTTGATGATGAAGACGGTCTCCTCGTAGATGTGCTTGATCGGGTTCAGCGACTTGCCCGGCGGTATCTCGCAGATGTAGGTGTCGTTGAAGCCGTCGGTCCCCATGAGGTTGACGAAGACGCCGGAGCCCCCGCGGGATGCCCACTGGGTGAGCTCGACGTCGATCAGGCTCGGCACGGACAGCCCGCGGATGGTCGGCAGCCCCTCGGCCTCCTTCCACCGCTCGTAGGGCGACCGGTAGGCCATGGCGTTCTCGTTGTATGCCTCGATCGCCGTGCGCTGGTTGTCCGTCTTCTGTGCCATCGGTACCTCCGGCCTGTCGCGCTTGATGCTCCCGCGAGGCTAGGGTGCCCCGATGGTGCTGTCAAGCGCGCGGGCGCCGTCCGCGCGCCCTGGTAGTCCACTCGGGAATCGGCTACCCTGCGCAGCAGGGCACGATCGGATATCCGCGACGGCATCCACGCGCTGTCGCACGAGGAGGAGGCCCCATGGCGAAGACCTACACGCGGATCTCAGCCGATTCTCACCTGGAGGTGCCACCGGACCGGTGGGCCGTCCGCGTCGACAAGAAATACCGGGGGCTCGCGCCCCAGCGGGTGACGATGCCGAACGGCGGCGACGGCTTCGTGGTCGAAGGCGGCATCTACCAGGGCGGCATGAACCTCTTCGCGGGCAAGAAGCCCGAGGAGTTCAACCCCATCGGGCTCAAGTGGGACGAGATGGCCGGCACCGGCGGTCCCGAGCAGCGCGTAAAGGAGCTGGACGCCGACGGCGTCGAAGCAGAGGTGATGTACCCCGGTGTCGGCGGCGTCCGCAACATGTGCAAGGGGATCAAGGACGACGACGGCTACAACGCGCTCACTCGCTCCTACAACGAGTGGCTGGTCGAGGACTTCTGCTCCTACGCCCCCGATCGCCTCCTCGGTGTCGGATGCATCCCGGAGCGCGGCCTCGAAGCCGCTATGGAAACCCTCGAGTACTGCGGCAAGGCCGGTCTGAAGACCGTCGAGCTGAACGGCTTCCCCGCCGCGAAGAGCTACCCGAGCCCCGAGGACGACCGCTTCTGGGCGGCGCTGGTCGAGATGAACATGCCGCTCACCATCCACGTCAGCTTCGCGGCAGGCTCCTCACGCGGACCCATCTTCAAGTACCCCATGCAGCCCCCCGAGCACGAGCGCCCGGCCGACTACGTCGAGCGGCTCGCACGCTACGGCATCCGGAGCGCACGCAACGCCGTGCAGCTGGTCATGAGTGGCGTGTTCGACCGCTTCCCCAGCCTCAAGGTGTACTGGGCCGAGAGCCAGCTCGGCTGGCTGCCGATCTACTGGGAGCAGATGGATCACAACTACGAGCGGCACCGCCACTGGGCGGAGCGCCTCTACGGCCTCAAGCCGCTCAAGCGCATGCCCAGCGAGTACATCAAGGAGCACATGTACTGGGGCTTCTTCGACGACCCCATCGGGATCAAGATGCGGCACGAGATCGGCGTCGACCACATCCTGTGGGGCGGCGACTTCCCGCACGTGGAGTCGGACTGGCCGAACTCCGGCAAGCTGCTCGACCGTCTCTTCGCCGACGTCCCCGCCGACGAGGCGCAGAAGATGGCCGCGGGCAACGCGGCGAGCTTCTTCCACCTCGACTGACGCGTCGATCCCAACGCCTGGAAAGAAGAGGAGCACTCGTACGAGTGCTCCTCTTCTTTCGGGTGAGAAAGCCGGATACGGGGGACACCCCCGTGCCCCCGGCAGAGGGACTCCGTCCCTCTGCACACCCCTCCCGCGCCGGATCTGCTAGGCGCGCTCCTCGCGGTGCAGGTGGAGCGCCTGGAGCACCGGGCGGTCGGTGACCGAGAAGATGTACGCCGGCTCCGTCTTGGAGGTGTTGCGGTGCTCGTGCCAGCCCCACGACGGCACGAAGAAGCAGTCGTGCTCACCCCACGTGAGCTCCGTCGCCTCCGAGCCGCGCCCCACCGTCGTCACGCCCGCTCCGCCGACCACGTGGTAGATCGTTGAGCCGGTGTGGCGGTGGGCCCGCGTGGTCTCGCCGGGGCGCAGCATCTGCGCCCAGCAGCCGATGGTGGGCATCGTCGGCCCGCCGGTGACCGGGTTCGTGTATTCCAGGATGACGCCGTCGTAGTCGCTGGCCTCGCCCGCCTCCGCCATGCTCTCAAGCGTGGCCTTCGCGTCCACCCACTTGTACGAGTACGGCAGCAGCGCCACGTCGTCGATGTCCGAGGTGTCGGGGCGCATGGCGCCGAAGCGCTTGCGGCTGTAGCCGTCCGGCTTCGTGATCGGCTGCGTGGTGCCCTCCGAGAAGTTCTCGCGGCCCGTCGCGTCGAGGTGGGTCACCAGGTGCCCGTCGAGGACGTCGAGCCAGACGGCCGGACCATCGGTGTTGTTGGTGTGGTCGTGCCACTTCCAGTTCGGCGTGAGGATGAGGTCGCCGGGCTCCATGACCATGCGCTCGCCCTCGACGGTGGTGTAGGTGCCCGTGGACTCGACCGCGAACCGCAGCGCCGTGGCCCGGTGGCGGTGGCACTCCGCGACCTCGCCCGGCTTCACGAGCTGGACCGACATCTGCAGCGTCCGCGTCGTGGCCTTGGCCTCGGTCAGGTTCGGGTTGATGAGCTGGACCGTGCGCCGGTTGGCGGCATCGTTCACGCCGCCGAGCTTGATGACCTCGCCGGACTCCTCGAGGCATTCGCGGATGGTGGCCCACTCCCACACCCACGGGACGAGGTCGGGGCGGCGCTGCCGCTCCTGCCAGTGGCCGGCGAGCGAGTTCTCCTTCATGCGCACGTGCAGTGCTTCGAGCCTGGTGTCTATCTCAGCCTTCGTTGCCATAGCCAACCTCCCTTGAGGGTGCCGGAGTCACGTGAGCGGACCGGGGCCACGCTGCGCTGTCCGCATGATACTTGATGAGCGGGCCGTCTCTCACACGCGGATGCAGGCGACCTTGCGGCCGGGGGACTTCTCCACGAACGGCACGTCGGCCTTGGTGCAGTCGTCGATGCGGATGGGGCAGCGGTGCGCGAAGGGGCAGCCCACCGGTGGGTTGATGGGGATGGCCGGCTCGCCTTCGAGGGGGCGGAGGCGCTCCCGCTTGCCGAAGTGCGGCCTGGCCTCGATCAGCGACTGCGAGTAGGGGTGCAGCGGCCGCTGGAGGACCTCCTCGGTCGGGCCCAGCTCCATCAGCCGGCCGCCGTACATCACCGCGACCTTGTCCGACACGAACTCCGCGACGTTGAGGTCGTGGGTGATGAAGATCATGGTGAGCCCGAGGCGCTGCCGGATCTCGTCGAGCAGCTGGAGCACCTGGGCCTGGATCGAGACATCGAGCGACGACGCCGGCTCGTCGGCCAGGATCATGGTGGGCTCCGAAGCGAGCGCCCGGGCGATCGCGATGCGCTGGCGCTGGCCTCCGCTGAACTCGTGGGGATAGCGGTAGATGTGATCGGCCCGCAGCCCGACCTGCTCCAGCAGCTCGATGACGCGCTCCCGGCGCGCGGCTGGGTTCATCTTGAAGTGGATGGTGAGCGACCGGCCGATCAGCCGCTCGATGCGCATCCGGGGGTTCAGCGACGAGAAGGGGTCTTGAAAGACGAATTGGACGTTCTTGCGGATCACCTTCATCTCATCGGGGCCGGCGCGCAGCACGTCGTGTCCGTCGATGGTGACCTCGCCGGCGGTCGCGGGGATCAGCCGCGCGATCACGCGCGCGATCGTCGACTTGCCGGAGCCGCTCTCGCCGACCAGGCCGAGGGTCTCCCCCTCCGCCAGGTCGAAGGAGACGTCTTCGACGGCGTGCACGATCTTCCTACCGTACAGGAGCCGGGGGACGAGCCCGCCGGTGATGTCGAAGTACTTGGTGAGCCCGCGCACGCGCAGGAACGCACCGCCGTCGAGGGCGGGCGGCGTTCCTGGGGCTGCTCCGGCGTCGGTCTGCATCCCCCTAGGCCTTCGCGCCGGCGCCGGTGAGAGGGAAGTGGCATGCGGCCTGCCGCCGATCGCCAGTGCCGCCAGAGTCGCCAGAGCTACCGGGGTCGGTGCTGGCGGCTACGGGCTCCACCACGCGCAGCTCCGGCATCTCCCGCCGGCACCGGTCCTCGGCATACGGGCACCGTGGGTGGAAGCGGCAGCCGTCCGGGGGCGAGCGCAGATCGAAGATCGTTCCGGCGATGGGCGTGAGCGGCTGGCCACGGCGCGGGATGGAGCGCAGGAGCCCGTCGGTGTAGGGGTGCCGGGGCGAGGAGAACAGCTCGGTCGACTCACTCACCTCCATGATCCGCGCGCCGTACATGACCGCGACCTTGTCGCAGAGCTGCGCGACGACCTCGAGGTCGTGGGAGATGAACAGCAGCGCCAGCCCCATGTCCCGCTGCAGGTCCTGGATGACGGAGAGGACCTGCGCCTGGATCGTCACGTCGAGTGCGGTGGTGGGCTCGTCCGCGATGAGCAGGTCGGGCCCGCAGGCGAGCGCGATGGCGATCATGACGCGTTGGCGCATGCCGCCGCTGAACTCGTGGGGGAACTTCCCGTAGGTGTCCTTCGGCTGCGGTATCTTCACCCGCTCGAACATCTCGATCGCGCGCTGCTTCGACTCGCCGAAGCCCATGTCGAAGTGGGCGCGGAAGACCTCGGAGACCTGGTCGCCGACCGTATAGGCGGGGTTGAGGGAGGTCATGGGCTCCTGGAAGACCATGCTGATGCGGCGCCCGCGTATGGCCCTCATCTCCGCTTCGCTCTTCGCCGCGAGGTCCTCGCCGTCGAAGAGGATCTGCCCGGCGGTGATGTCGGCTTGGGAGTCCAGCAGGCGCATGATCGCGAGCGCGGTGACGCTCTTGCCGGAGCCCGATTCGCCGACCAAGCCCATCACCTCGCCGCGCTCGATGGTGAACGACGAGTCGTCCACCGCCCGCAGCGTCCCGCCGTCGTCGAGGTTGAAATCGACCGTGAGGTTCCGGACGTCCAGGATGGCCATGGTCAGGCTGAGTCCTTCTTCTTGGCTCGCCGCCGGCCGTGGGAGCGCGGGTCCAGGTGGTCCCGCAGGGCGTCGCCGAGGAGGACGAACCCCATGATCAGGGCTGTGAGCGCCAGGCCGGGGAAGATCGCCAGCCACGGCGCGACCTCCAGGTACGGCTGTGCGGCACTCAGCATCTGGCCCCAGCTGATGGTCGGCGGCACGAGGCCGAGGCCCAGGAAGCTCAAGCTGGCTTCCGCGGTGATCGCCGAGGGGAAGTTCAGCGTGATCTGCACCAGGACCGGAGCCATGGCGTTGGGCAAGACGTAGCGGAACAGCGTCGACCCCGGACTCTCGCCGATCGCGCGGGCCGCCTCCACGTATTCGCGCTCCCGCTGGGCGAGGACGCCGCCGCGGATCAGCCGTGCGTACCGCGGCACCGACCCGAATGAGATCGCGAACCAGAGCGCTCCGACGCTGGGGCCGATGGCCGCCACCAGCGCGATGGCGAGCAGCCGGCCCGGCATGGCGATGATCGCGTCCATGATGCGCATGATGACCGAATCGACCCAGCCGCCCTGATAGCCCGCGAAGGCGCCGATGGGGACCCCGATGACCACCGCGATCACCACCGCGCCGGTGGCGACCATCAGACTGATCGTCAGGCCGGAGATGATCCGCGAGAAGAGGTCCCGCCCGATGTGGTCGGTCCCCATGATGTTGGACAGCGTGGGGCCGGTGAGGCGGATGTCGGTGTTGGGCAGCTCGACGTCGTGCGGCGCGATGTAGGGGCCGATGATGGCGACGATGACCAGGAACACAAGAAGCGACGCGCCGATCTTCGCCTTCCGGTCGCTCACGACGACGTCGCGCAGCATGTGCCACGCCGCGGCGAACGCGCTCGGCGGCTGCTCCGATGCCCGGACTGCGACTGTTTCGCTCATGCGCTCGATGCCTGCCTATTCGTACCGGATCCTGGGGTTGAGCAGGGCGTACAGGATGTCCGCGAGGTAGTTCATGAAGATCACGATCATCGCGAGGAAGAGGACCACCCCCTGCACGGTGGCGAAGTCCCGGTTGAAGATGGACTGGATCAACAGGAAGGAGATGCCCGGATAGGCGAAGAGCGTCTCGATGACGGTGGAGCCGCCGAGCAGGCGTGAGATGTCGAACCCCAGCACCGTGACCGTTGCCAGCATGGAGTTCTTGAAGATGTGCTTCCAGATGACGAGGCGCTCGCTGAGCCCCTTGGCCCGTGCCGTGCGGACGTAGTCCTCGCGCATCTGCTCGAGGAAGTCGGTGCGGATGAAGCGGATGAGGTTGGCGGCGAAGTCCAGCCCCAGCACGATGGTGGGGAGCGTGAGGTGCTTGACGAACTGGACGAAGTCGTCCTGGGGCGCCGTGTAGCCGATGGTCGGGAGCCAGCCCAGATACACGCCGAACAGGAGCACGAGCATCAGTGCGACCCAGAACCCCGGCGTGACCAAGCCAAAGAGGACGATGCCGTTGGCCAGGCGGTCCACCCAGGTGCCCTGGCGGACGGCGGCGGCCACCCCCAGCGGGATGGCGAGGAGGGCGCCGAAGAAGATCGACGCGAAGGCGAGGTAGAGCGTCGCGGGCAGCCGCCCGAGGATGATGTCGATGACGGGTATCGAATGGAGCGCCGACGTGCCGAGGTCCCCCTGGAGGGCGCGGCTGAGCCAGCGCCAGTACTGGACCGGGATCGGGTCGTGGACGCCGAGGCGGATCTCCATCGCCGCGTAGACCTCGGGCGAGATGACGTCGGCGATGTCCCCCCCGGAGTAGCCGAGCATCACGAGGACACGGTCGCCGGGTATCAGCAGGACGAGCGAGAAGACGATCACCGAGATGATGAACAGCGTCGGGATCGTCTCGAGCAGCCGGCGGATCGAGTAGCGGATCAGCATGCGCCGGTCCCTCGCGTGCTCAGGCCTCGTGCGCTGAGGACGGTATCAGACAGGCCGGCGTTCGCCGGCCTGTCTGCGTCCACGCAGGGGGTCCGTCCAAGGGTCAGGGGCGGGCGTGACATCTAGTCCTCGAAGTAGACGCGCCAGAGGCCGCCGCCGACGGGGCCACGGGTGTAGCCCCCCTCGCCGCGGTGCTCGAAGCCCTTGACGTTGTCGTTCCATCCGAAGAAGCGGGTGAAGTTCCAGCCCATGTGCTTGGTGACTGCCGCATCGTAGAGGATCGTCGCGATCTTCTTGTACTGGACGAGCTTGTCGTCGAGGTCGGTCAGGCCGTAGTAGTTGTCGATCAGCACGTCGAGCTCTGGGTTGCAGTAGCGCGACTGGTTGTTGTTGACGCGCTCGGCCAGCTCGCAGCGCCAGCGGCCGGCGCCGTCGATAACCGGGTCGCCCCCCCAGCTCGCGCTCTTGGGAGTCAGGTCGAAGTCGCCCGTCGACTGCTTCTCGTCGTAGACGCCCGACTCCAGCACCTGGAGATCGACCTCGAAGCCGACCTCACGGAGCTGGCGGGAGATGCTCTCGCCGATGGGCTCGCCCTGGCCTCGGCCGACGACCAGCCGGACCCGCTCGCCAGCGTACGAAGAAGCTGCGAGTATCGCGCGTGCCTTCTCGGGGTCCCCCGTCCGGCGGGGGCAGCACTCCCGCAGCGCCTCGTCCCAGACCGACCCGGGCGGCACCGCCGCGTCCATCAGCGTGCCGAGGCCGAAGAAGGCCTCGTCCAGCAGCTTCTGCATGTCCATGGCATACATCGCCGCCAAGCGCACGTCGATGTCGTCGAAGATCGGCGAGTCGACGTTGAACATCATCCGGCGGTAGCCGGAGAGCGTGGCGGCGCTCACCTCGATGGCGCCGATGTCACCGGACTCGACCCGGCCGGCGAAGATCGGACTGAGCCGCTCCGCGATCTGGAGCTCACGGGTCCGCAGCGCGTTCCCCCGCCCGGTCGCGCTGGCGATGAGCTGGAAGACGATCTTCTCCAGATAGGGCTTCCCACCCCAGTAGTCGTCGAATCGGACGACGACGGTCTTGGAAGCGGGGACCCACTCATCGAACTTGAAGGGGCCCGTCCCCGGCGTCCCGACGCTGACCTTGATCTCACCGGGCTCGAGGGCACCGACCGGGATGATGGACAGCACGCTGATGTCGCTGATGATGATCGGGAAGGACGGCTGGCTGCCGACCATGTTGAACTTGACGGTGTACTTATCGACGGCCTCGACCGAGCGGACGAGCGGGGCCATGTCCCCGTGGCCTCTCGCCGCGTTGTTCGCGTCCATCACGTAGTTCGCGGACCAGACCACGTCGGCTGACGTCATCTCCTGGCCCGTGTGGAAGAGCACGCCCTCACGCAGGTGGAACGTCCACTCGGTCAGGTCCTCGTTGGCGACCCAGGACGTCGCCAGCACCGGAGCCAGGCCCCCGTCGCCGGTGAGCTGGAGGAGCGGCTCGAGCCAGGTCGCTTCCTTCGTGTGGCCGTCCACCGAGCTTGAGGTGGTGTAGGGGTGCGGGGAGGTGACCTCCTTGGCGCTCCCAAAGATCAGGGTGCCGCCCTGACGCTCCTCCCACTTCTCCGCCTCGCCGACGCCCACGTCGCCGATCGGAGAATCGCTCACCTCGAAGAACTCGGCGGTGGGCGTGGGCGCTGCGGTCGGCGTCGGCTCTTCCGCGCCGCAGGCGGCGGCCACGGCCAACAGGACCGCGCCGATGCCGGCGCCGGTCAGGAATCGGACCCAGGTCGCTGACGACTTCATCTTCACCCCTCGTATGCTGCCTCGGTTGGGCCGCTACTCCGCAGTGCCCGTGCCTGCTGCTACTCCGTCACGACGATGGTGGCCTTGCCGTGCTCGCCGGGGTCGGTCGAGTCGTCGATCACGAAGGTGCCGGCCGTATCGAGCTTGATCTCGACGAACTCCACCCTGGCGCCCCCCGTTCCGAAGGTCTCATCCAGATTCATGTCGATCCCAAGCGCCTCGATGGTGAAGTGGTGCGCCTTGGTGCTGCGGCTGCCGCTCTGGCGGATCACGCCGAACTTGATCGTGTCGCCCACCTTGGCCGTGATCAGGAGATCCGCGGCGCGGGTGGAGGGCCGGCCCTCCATCTGGTAACCCCAGTAGCCCTCCAGCATCCGCATCTCGAAGTTGCCGTCCTCGACCACGAACGCGTCCACCTCGTACACGGTGCCCGTGGCGAGCGCGGGCCCGACGATCAGCACGGCCTTGCCGTGCTCGCCGGGGTCGGTCGAGTCGTCGATCACGAAGGTTCCCTCGATCGTGAGCACGATCTCGAACGGCTCGACGGAGACGTCCCCGAGGGGGATGTCGATCCCCAGACCCTCGATCGTGAAGTGGTGGAGCTTCGTGCTCCTACTGCCGCTCTGGCGGAGCCGGGCGAACCGGAGCGTGTCTCCCACGTTGGCCGTCATGGTGATGCCGTCCCCGATCTTGGACGTGGGCCGGGCCTCGGCCTCGTAGCCCCAGTACGGCTCGGTTCCCATGCGGAGCTCGAAGTTGCCGTCCTCGACGACCCAGTTGTCGAGCTCGTAGACGACGGGCCCACCGCCCGCCTCCTTGCGCTCCTTCGAGATGATCTCGGCGAGCCCGTGCCTGCCGCGGTCCGTGTTGTCGTCGATGGCGTAGGAGCCCAGCTCGCAGATGGCGATCTCGACGCCGTCCTTCGACTCGCCCGGCGCCAGCGCGATGTCGATGCCGAGGGCCGCGATGGTCAGGGAGTGGGGCTGCGTGCTCCGGCTGGAGCTGGAGCGGACGGTCCCGATGCGGATGACGTCGTTCGGGCTGACCTTGAGGATGATGCCGCCCTCGGTGGAGGAGACGCGCGCCTCGGCCTCGTAGCCCCAGTACGCTTCCGCTCCCATGCGGAGCTCGAAGGAGCCGTCTTCCAAGACGAACTCGCTCACCTCGTAGACCGTCCCGCCGTCTTCGGGCGTGCAGGCCGCGGCGATGGCCGGCGGCGCGAGGGTGGGCGTCGGCGTCGGCTCGGGCGTGGCGGTCGGCTCCGGGGCCGTCGTGGCGGTGGGCGCCGGTGCCCCGGTGGGCGTTGCGGTTGCCTCGGCGCCACACGCGGCGACGAGCGCGGCGACGAGCGTGAGCAGGAGGGGAAGGACGAGACGCTTCACGGCAGATCTCCCGGGTCCTCGGGTTGTGAGCCTTGCCGGGGGGTCTCCGGCCGGACAGGCCGGACGCCGCAGGGAAGAGCGCGACGGCCTCGGTCGGGCGGTAGCCTACCAGGTGGCCGTGGATTATCAAGTGGCGCTCCCGTTGCGCGAAGCCCGGCGTGGGCCGATGATTGGTGAAAGGACTCGACATGGGAGCCTGAGGCAACGATGAGCGCGGTCATTCAGCTCGAAGGCCTGACCAAGCACTATGGCTCGGCCCGCGGCATCGTCGACTTGGACCTCGAGGTGAGCGAGGGCGAGGTGTTCGGGTTCCTGGGCCCCAACGGCGCGGGCAAGACCACGACGATCCGCTTGATCATGGACCTGATCCGTCCCAGCGAGGGCACGGCCCGGGTCTTCTCGCTCGACGCGCGGCGCGACGCCACCCTGATCCAGGCCCGGACCGGCTACATGCCGGGTGAGCTGGCGCTCTACGGCGGCCTGACGGGCATCGAGATGCTCAAATACGCGGCCAACCTGCGCGGCGGGGTGGACTGGGCGTTCGTCGAGGGCCTCGCGGAGCGGCTCGATTGCGACCTGTCGCGGCCGATCGGAACGCTCTCGACCGGCAACAAGCACAAGGTGGGGTTGATCCACGCGCTCATGCACCGGCCGGAGCTGCTCATCCTGGACGAGCCCACCTCCGGCCTGGACCCCATCGTGCAGCGGGAGCTCCACCGGCTGCTCGAAGAGGTGCGGGCGGAGGGCCGGACGGTGTTCCTCTCCTCCCACATCCTGCCGGAGGTCGAGAGCTTGTGCGACCGGGTCGGCATCATCCGGGAGGGCCGGCTGGTCACGATCCAGCAGGTGGAGGCCCTGAAGGAGAGCGCGCTGAGCCACCTGGAGTTTCACTTCGCCGCCGAGGTCTCAGCCGATGAGTTCTCGTCTCTGCCTGGTGTGCGCGAGGTGACCGCGGAGGGCACCGTGGTGCGCTGCACCGTCTCGGGCTCGGTCGACGCCGTGGTGAAAGCGGCGGCGCTCCACGAGGTGCTCGACCTCGTTAGCCATGAGCCGAGCCTGGAGCAGGTCTTCCTGGCGTACTACACGGGTGAGAGCGGCGATGCTGGCTAACGTGTTCCTGAAGACGCTGCGCGATCAGCGCCGCTCGCTGATGTGGTGGGGCATCGGCCTCGTCGCCCTCACCTCGCTCACGATGGCCTTCTACCCGGCCTTCAGCGATGCGCCGGACTTCGACGAGATCTTCGAGCAGATGCCGGAGGCGCTGACCAAGATGTTCGCCGGGGAGTTCACCGACCTCACCTCGCCCGAGGGGTTCCTCAACAGCCAGCTCTTCTTCTTCGTCGTGCCACTCATGTTCGTGATCTTCGCCGTCCTCGCGGGAAGCGCCGCCATCGCCGGCGAAGAGGGCGCGGGCACGCTCAGTCTGCTGCTGACGTCGACGACGCCGCGCTGGCGCGTGGTCGTGGAGAAGTTCGGCGCGGTCGCGGTTGCCACGCTGGCCCTTGCGCTGTTCCTGTGGCTGGGGCTGGCGGCCGGCGCCGTCGCGGTGGACATGGACATCAGCTTGCTGGGGCTGGCGGCCGCCTCCCTCAGCACCGCACTCCTCGCCGTCGCGTTCGGGGCCTTCGCGCTGGCGCTGGGGTGCATCACCGGCGCCCGCGGACTGAGCGCCGGCGCCGCGAGCGCGGTGGCGATAGCGGCGTACTTCCTGAACGCGCTGGCCCCCCTCTCCGACGCGCTCACGCCGCTTCAGAAGCTCTCGCCGTTCTACTACTTCATCGGGGCCGACCCGCTCACGAACGGCCTCAACGCCCTGCACGCGGGCGTGCTGCTCGCGCTCACGGCGGCCGCTCTGGGGGTGGCCGTGCTCGCGTTCGAGCGCCGCGACCTGCACGGCTGAGCAGCCCGGCCCGCGCCCGCCCGAGGCGCCCCCTGGCAGCGCTCCCTGGCAGCGCTCCGGAACGTTTGCGGTATAGTGTCGGCGCGTCCCCAAACGACCGTTGGGATGGTGCCGGATGGTCATCGAGAAGGACATCCAGACAGGCCACCAGGAAGCCACCGAGCCGCTGCCGTACCTCGGGCGCAGCGTGCGCATCGTCGGCGACTGGCGCTCGGTCGACGCGACGCAGACGCCCCACGAGAAGAACAAGCGCGGTGAGCTGGGCAAGCCGCTCCACAACTGGTACTTCAACCGCACCTCGCCCGACCCGCTCGGGCGCATCGCCACGGCGAGCACCTCCGCCGACCGGCGCAACGCCTTCGAGACGGTGCTTGCACGCGCGCCCCGCGGCGCCGTCAACCCGGAGCGCGCGCCGGCACCCGACCCGGCGGTGCTGACGGCGCACATCAAGCGCGTGGCGAAGTATCTGGGCGCCTCCGACGTGGGGATCATGCGCGTGCAGCCGCAGTTCCTGTACTCCGGCGGCCGCTACCCCGACGACGGCACCGCGGCTGGGCCGAGCGCACCGCCCGCCACCGCCGAGTCCACGGCGAAGCGCTACCCCTACGCCATCGCCTTGATCTACGCGTGGGACTACGACATGGGCCGCGCGCACCGCCACCGCATCGGCGACGTCGCCTACCACTTCGGCGCGGAGCACCTGCGGACGACGTACGCCAACCTGGCCTCCTATATCAGGGAGATGGGCTACTCGACCGCTGCCCGCGTCGCGACCTCCATGCCGGTGGCGCTCGCCGCCGGGCTCGGGGAGATCGGCCGCCACGGCATGCTCATCACCGAGCACTTCGGCGCGCGCGTGCACCTTGGCGACCCGATCCTCACGGACATGCCGCTCCTCCCCGACCGGCCGATCGACATCGGCGTGACGGACTTCTGCCAGGTCTGCAAAAAGTGCGCCAACACCTGCCCGACCAACAGCATCACGACGGGGGGCAAGCAGGTCGTCAACGGCGTCGAGAAGTTCAAGATCAACTGGGAGACGTGCTACCGGCTGCGGCCGCACGTGATGGACTACTGGGACATCTGCCTCACCTGCGTCACCGTCTGTCCCTACACGAAGCCGGACGTCTGGTGGCGCACCGTGGCCGTGAAGGCGATCAAGTGGACGCCCATCCCGCTGCGCGGCCTCGTCACGCGCCCGCTCAAGTGGATCGACGACGTCTTCTGGGGGAAGCTCGGGCGCAAGCGCGTGCGGTTCATGAGCTACGACTCCGGCCGTCTCAAGCTCCCCGATGGGACGGAGCTCTCCTCCGAGGACCAGGGCCACTACTACCCGCTGAAGGAGAACTCCCGGCGATTCGACATACTCAAGACCAAGCTCAAGGCCAAGGGCTAGGCCGCCCGCCGCTCATGGGCATCCTCAGCCGGCTCATGCCGTGGCGCTCGCCGAAGGACCCCTACTGGGAGGGGTTCGTCTCCCGCGCCGTGACCGACCCGGACAACGAGCTCATCCCCGCCATCAAGAACGCGCCCGAGGGCCGCATCTTCCCGGTCCGCAGCGACCTGCCGGAGCCCGGCCGCCTCGCCAGCGACCTCGCCGAGCTCGCGTCCTTCTTGGGCGCGGCCTCCATGGGGATAGCGAAGCTCGATCCGGCGCATCTCTTGGCCGATGGACTGGACGAGGCCGGCCGCGCCAAGCTGCTGGCGACGTACACGCTGGTCGTCATGTGCACCGTGCACGCCGAGTACGACCCGGCCGTCGAGAAAGGGATCGGCGGGCAGCACCCGGTCCAGGAGTCGGCCGCGATCAACTTCAGCCTGAGCGCGTACATGCGCGAGCTCGGCTACCACTCGACCGTCCGCCCGGTCGATGCGGTGGCGGTCGCGGTCGCCGCGGGACTGGGTTGGGCCGGCGCGGGAGGCAAGCTTGGAACGAAGAAGCACGGCACCCACGTCTACGTCGGCGACGGCGTGCTGACCGACCTGCCGCTGGCCCTCGGCGTGCCGGGGGCGTAGGTCATGACGACGGCCCCCGTCTTCTCCAGCTACGTGATCGCCGACCCCTGCATCGGCGTGAAGGACGGCACGTGCGTCGAGGTCTGTCCCGTCGACTGCATCGAGACGACGCCGGACGAGACCCAGTTCTTCATCGACCCGGAGCTCTGCATCGCCTGCGAGCAGTGCGTGCTGGTCTGCCCGGTCGACGCGATCTACCTCGTGCACGAGGTCCCCGAGCAGTGGAAGGGGTCCATCGAGACGAACGCCGCATTCTTCCTGCGTGCGAAGGAGGAGGCACCGTCGGTGTCGCTCGAGCAGGCCGAGGCCATGATCGAGGCGGCGCGAAGCCGGGCCACGGAGATCGGCATCAAGGTCGCCGTCGCGGTGCTCGACCGGAACTGCGCGGTCGTGGCCGAGGACAGCGATACGAGCGTCGAGCACGACGACGTCGCGCGCAACAAGGCCTACACGGCCGTGACCTTCGAGCTGGCCACCACGGCGATCACCGACCGGCTCGTCGAGAGCCCGCCCGCCGGCATCGAGCCGGATGCGTCCCGCGTCGTGCGCGATGCGGGCGGGCTGCCCTTCGGACGGCCCTACGTGCTGGGCGCGATCGGCGTCGCGGGCGGCACGCCGGAGCAGGACCTGGAGTGCGGCCGTGTCGCGGTCACGACGCTGTGGCCAGACTAGCGCTTCGCCTGAAGAGAGGCACCTGAGGTGGAGACGGGGCTCGCGGGGAAGGTCGTGCTCATCACGGGCGCCGGGCGGAACATCGGCCGCGCGACCGCGGTCATGTTCGCCAAGGAGGGCGCGCGCCTGGTGCTGAGCACGCGCCGCAGCGCGGAGCTGCTGGAGGCCGCGGCGCAGGCGTGCGCGGCGGAGGGCGCCGAGGTCCGCACGGACCTCTGCGACGTGAGCGACGAAGCAGCGGTGGACGCGATGGTACGCGGGGCGGAGGACGCCTTCGGCGGGGTCGACGTGCTGGTCAACAACGCGACCTCCCGCGTCCAGGGACCGTTCCTCGAGACGACGACCGAGGAGTGGCGCCGCAGCATGGCCGTCAACCTCGATGGGCCCTTCTTCACCTGCCGCGCGGTGCTCCCCG
>JADFQE010000099.1 GCA_022561985.1 Chloroflexota bacterium | reverse complement strand
TCTGCTGGAGGCCCTGCGCGAGGTCCTGGACATGACCGGGACCAAGGAAGGCTGCAACGACGGCAACTGCGGCGCCTGCACCGTGACCATGGACGGCCGCATCGTCGACTCGTGCCTCGTGCTGGCACCCGAGGCCGACGGCCGGCGGCTGGAGACCATCGAGGGCGTCGCGCCGCCCGGCGGCCTGCACCCGTTGCAGCAGGCGTTCTTGGAGGAGGCCGCGCTCCAATGCGGCATCTGCACGCCCGGCTTCCTGGTCGCGGCCAAGGCCCTGCTGGAGCGCGAGCCCGCCGCCGACGAGCACCGCATCCGCCACTGGCTCGCGGGGAACCTCTGCCGGTGCACCGGCTACGACAAGATCGTCCGGGCCGTGCTGCGCGCCGAGGCCGAGCAGCCGAAGCCGCGAGCGCGCAGGAGCGGAACCTCATGACATCGAAGACTGAGCCGAAGCGCAAGTTCCGGGTCGTCGGGACCCGGCCCATCCGCCACGACGGCTGGGATAAGGTCTTGGGCCGCGCCGCCTACGGGGCCGACGTCAAGCTCCCCGGCCTCGTCCACGGCGCCGTTCTGCGCAGTCCTCACGCCCACGCCCGCATCGTCAAGATCGATACCGCCAAGGCCGAGAAGGCGCCAGGCGTGCTGGCGGTGATGACCGCCGCCGACATGCCCGTCGCCGCGAGCCAGGTGCTGGACCTCGGGGAGGAGGTCACGAACGCGACCTACGCCAGCGACCGCGTGATGGCCCGCGGCAAGGCCGTCTACAACGGCCACCCCGTGGCGGCCGTGGCGGCGGTGGACCTCAACACCGCGCTCGAGGCGCTGAGGCTGATCGAGGTCACGTACGAGGTGCTGCCCTCTGTCCTGACGGTCGAGCAGGCCATGGCGCCCGGCGCACCGTTGGTGCACGACGACTTGGTCGGCGACGACATCGGCGAGCGCGTCGAGCACACCAACGTGGCCGAGCACATACGCTACGAAGTGGGTGACCCAGAAGCCGGATTCGCCGAAGCGAGCACGATCGTGGAGCTCGAGTGCCGTCTGTCCCGCGCGCACCAGGGCTACATCGAGCCGCAGACCGCCACCGCGTTCTGGAGCCAGGACGGCAAGCTGACGGTCTGGACGAGCACGCAAGCGTCGTTCGGTCAACGGGACGCGCTGGCGGGCGTGCTGATGAGGCCAGTGTCCAGCATCAAGGTCGTCCCGATGGAGATCGGCGGCGGCTTCGGGGGCAAGATTGGCATCTACCTCGAGCCGCTCGCAGCCGTCCTATCCAGGAAGTGCGGACGCCCCGTGAAGCTCGTCATGGAGCGGCGCGCGGTGTTCGACGCGACAGGCCCCGCCCCTGGAGGCATCGTCCGCGTCAAGATGGGCGTCGACGACAAGGGACTGATCACGGCCGCCACGGCGGACATCCGGTACGGTGCGGGGGCGTACCCCGGCGCCCAGATCAACCCGGCGTCCGTCTGCGTCTTCGCGTCCTACCGGATCGCCAATGCCCGCGTCGACGGCTACGACGTCGTCATCAACCTCTCGAAGACGTCGGCGTACCGCGCCCCTGGCGCGCCGCAGGCCACGTTCGCCACCGAGACGGTCGTCGACGAGATCTGCCGGCGCATCGGCATGGACCCGGCCGAGTTCCGGCTCCTCAACGCCAGCAAGGAGGGCGACCGCCGCGTGGACGGCCCGGCCTTCCCGCGCATCGGCAACGTCGAGGTCGTCGAGGCCATCAAGGGCTCGGCCCACTACCGCTCCAAGCTCGGGCCCGCGTCGTCGCCGGCCAAGAAGCGCGGCCGTGGCATGGCCAGTGGCTTCTGGCAAGGCATCGGCGGTAAATCGACCGTCACCATCAGCGTGAACAACGACGGCGTCGTGTCGCTCATCGAGGGCAGCGTCGACATCGGCGGGACCCGCGCGTCCATCGCCATGCAGGCCGCCGAGGTCCTCGGCATCGCGGCCGAAGACGTCCACCCGTCCGTGGTCGACACCGACTCCATCGGCCACACGGACCTCACCGCCGGCAGCCGGACGACGTACGCCACCGGGGCCGCCGCCATCAAGGCCGCCGAGCAGGTGGTCGAGGAGATGAAGAACCGGGCCGCCCTGGCGTGGGAGACGGACGCCGGGAACGTCCGCTTCGAGGACGGCGTCTTCTCGAACGCGGTCGCCAAGGGCCAGCGGCTCACGTTCAAGGAGCTGAGCGGCAAGCTCGGCGCGACCGGTGGGCAGATCAGCACGACCGGGGTCGTGAACCTGCGCGGCAGCGGCGGCGGCAGCTTCGCCGCGCACCTGGTCGACGTCGAGGTCGACACCGAGACCGGCAAGGTCGAGATCCTGCGCTACACGGCAGCCCAGGACGCCGGCAAGGCCGTGCACCCCGCCTACGTCGAGGGCCAGATGGAAGGCGGCGCCGTCCAGGGCATCGGGTGGGCGCTCAACGAGGAGTACGTCGTCGGGGACGACGGCGTGATGCAGAACGCGACCTTCCTCGACTACCGCATGCCGACGACGCTCGACGTGCCGATGATCGAGACGATCATCGTGGAGGTGCCGAACGAGCGCCACCCCTTCGGCGTGCGCGGCATCGGCGAGACCGGCATCGTGCCGCCCATGCCCGCGATCTCGAACGCGCTGCGCGACGCGCTCGGGTTACGGCTCACGGAGCTGCCGATGAAGCCGGGGCGCGTCATGGCCGCGCTGAAGGCCCAGGCCGCGTCCTAGGGGCGGAGGGCGCGCGCCCTCGCGTTGGTGCTCCACAAGCGTTTCGACCATCCCCCCGTCCCCCTTCCTCCAGGAAGGGGGAGATGGATCCAGGTGCGGGGGACACCCCCGCGCCCCCGGCAAAGGGCTCCGCCCTCTGCACACCCCCATCCGGCCCTCCACCAGGGGTGATGGGTCCAGATGCGGGGGACACCCCCGCGCCCCCGGCGGCCTTGCCTCAACCCCCCCTTTTCGTGTATCGGAAGGGGTGTGCAGAGGGGCAAAGCCCCTTTGCCGGGGGTACGGGGGTGTCCCCCGTGATTGGCTTTATCACCCCCTTCCTGGCGAGGAAGGGGGACGGGGGGATGGTCGAAACGGTCGCGGGGCACTGGCGTTACAGGAGCGGGGCGGAGGTTTTGAGGCAAAGCCGCCCCCGGCAAGGGGCTCCGCCCTCTGCACACCCCTATCCCGGCCCTCCACCATAGGAAAGCGGCTAAGCTAGCTCCATGCCCACGGTGTTCATCGCCATGCCGCTGCGCCGGTTCACCGGTGGCGTGGCCACCGTCCAGGAGACCGGCGCGACCCTGCGGGAGCTCGTGGAGCGCCTGGAGTCCCGCTTCCCCGGCATCAAGGAGCGGCTGGTGGATGCCGACGACCCGGACAGGCTGCCGCCGGGCCTCTCGGCCATCGTGGACGGCGAGGCGACGGTGCTGGGGCTGCGCCAGCCACTCGGGCCGGATTCCGAGGTGCACTTCCTGCCCGCGATCGCGGGAGGCGAGCGACCGGTTCTCGTTTCACCGTTCTGTCCGTAACTGTTACCGTTATGCCAGCGGAGGTTGCAAGCATGTTTGACACCCAAGAGTTCGTGGCATCGTGCCGAGCGACCTTGACGGAATCGGTTCCACAGCTCGCGATCAAGGAGCTGATGCTGCGCACGGTGGAGCGCCCCGCCGAGGTCGAGGCAGCGCTGGGGACGCCCGCCGTGGGAGGGATAGAGCCGCTGCACCACTCGCCGGAGCTCACCGTTCTCAACATCATCTGGACCCCGGGAATGTCCCTCTCTCCTCACGACCACCGGATGTGGGTGGTCATCGGCCTCTACGGGGGCCAGGAGGACAACCGCTTCTATCGGCGGACCCCTCAAGGACTCGCGGCCGTGGGCGGCAAGGAACTCCGCATCGAGGATGCCGTCGTCCTGGGGGAGGACGTGATCCATGCGGTGTCCAACCCTGGGCGTACCTTCACGGGGGCCATCCACGTGTACGGCGGCGACTTCTTCGCGGCGAAGCGGAGCGAGTGGGACCCGGTGACTCTCGAAGAGCGGCCCTGGGACATCGCGAACACGAGGCGCGTGTTCACCGACGCCAACGAGCGGTACGCGGCCGAGCGGGCGGACCGCCCTAGCTGACCGGCCCGGCCACGAACGTCTCGGTCACTTCCTGGTGTCCGTCGCGCTCCTCGTACGCCTCCTCGCGGAAGAGCCCGAGCGGCTGGAGGACCGGCCAGTCGTTGTAGACGAACAGCACCGACTCGACCTCGGCGACGTGCTCGTGCCAGGCCCACGACGGCACGACGAAGGTGTCCTTGCGGCCCCAGTCGAAGCGCTTCCCGTTGATCACCGAGTAGCCCTTGCCCTCGATGACGTGGTAGATCGTGCCGCCCGTGTGCCGGTGCGCCTTCGTGTGCTGGCCGGGCTTGAGCAGCTGGGCGAAGCAGCCGATGGTCGCGAGCGCCGGCCCGCCCGTGAGCGGGTTCGTGTACTCGAGCGTGATCGCGTCGTAGGGGCTGCCGTCGGCCTCCTTGGCGAGCGTCGTGAGCACCTCGTAGACGTGCGTGAACTTGTAGTTGATGAGCGGGGAGTGGACGCTGTCGTGCTTTATCCACGTCGGCCGCAGCGTCCCCGCGCCGAAGAGCCGCATGGAGGCGTCGTTCGCCTTCGTGATCGGCTGCTTGTCCTCGGAGTACTGCTCCTGGAACTGCGCCTCGAAGTTCATCACCATCGGCACGTCCAGCCCGTCGAGCCAGACCATCGGCCCTTCGCCCTCGTGGCCGTGGTCGTGCCACGTCCAGTTCGGGGTGGTCACGAAGTCGCCCGGGTCCATGTACGACTTCTCGCCCTGGACCGCGGTGTAGGCGCCGCTGCCCTCGACGATGAGACGCAGCGCGGACGCGGTGTGCCGGTGGCTCGGGGCGACCTCGCCCGGCATGATGATCTGCAGGTTCGCGAGCAGCGTGGACGTGGCCGACTGGCGCCCCTCGAGGCCCGGGTTGGCGAAGACGAGCACCCGGCGCTCGGCGGAGCGGCCGACCGGCACGAGCTCCGTGGCCCGCATCAGCAGCGGGCGGAAATCATCGTAGCGCCACAAAAACGGGATGGTCTTGAAGGTTTGACGCTCCTGGAGCCACAGGGGGCTGCTGTTGTGCCGGCGGACCTCCTCGTAGAAGAGGTCGAGCTCTTCGATCCGGCTCACGTCCGCGGATGTCATCGTTCCCTCCACTTCCCGTTGCCGTAGCCTCGGTGCCCTCCAGCCCTTTCGACCATCCCCCCGTCCCCCTTCCTGCCAGGAAGGGGGTGATGAAGCCAGATCCGGGGGACACCCCCGTGCCCCCGGCAAAGGGGCTTCGCCCCTCTGCACACCCCGTTCGCCTGGCGGCGATTGTACGAGAGCCTGGCGCGTTAGACTAGCTGCGGCTCCCGACGGGAACCTGCGGGCGCACGGCCTGCGCCCCCACGGGCCGTTGCAACCGTTGGGTGCGTAGGGGCGCGATTCATCGCGCCCTCGGTCGCAGGGCACACTGCGAAGCGCAGGAGCGCACGACGCGTACCGACGCGGTTCATCGCCCGCTTGGTCGTAGGGGCGCACGGCGTGCGCCCTGCCATCGGAACGGTGGCGCGACGGATCGCGCCCCTACCCAGAAGGAGAGCCGATGAAGCTCGCGGAGCGGATGTCACGGCTGGGGACGGAGACGGCGTTCGAGGCACTCGCCCGCGCCAAGGCCCTGGAGGCGGACGGGCGCAGCATCGTATTCCTCGGCATCGGCGAGCCCGACTTCGACACGCCGGCGCACATCGTCGAGGCGGCCAAGGATGCGCTGGACGCCGGCTACACCCACTACACGCCCTCGCCGGGCCTCCCGGAGGTGCGCGAGGCCATCGCCGCCGACGTCGGCCGGCGCCTCGACTGGGAGGTGCCGGCCTCCCGCGTCATCGTGACCCCGGGCGGCAAGCCCGTCATGTTCTTCACGATCCTCGCGCTGGCCGAGGCGGGCGACGAGGTGATCTACCCCGACCCCGGCTTCCCGATCTACGAATCGATGGTCCGCTTCGCGGGCGCGACGCCGGTGCCGATGCGGCTGCACGAGCGGCTCGGCTTCAACCCGGACCCGGACGAGCTGCGCGCCCTCGTGAGCCCGCGCACGAAGCTCATCATCGTGAACTCGCCCAACAACCCCTGCGGCTCGGTCATGCCCCAGGAGAGCTTGCGCCTGATCGCGGAGATGGCGAACGAGGCCGACGCGGTGGTCCTGAGCGACGAGATCTACAAGGACTTCCACTTCGAGGGGCCGCACGTCTCCATCACCCGCTTCCCCGGCATGCGGGAGCGGACAGTGCTGCTCGACGGCCTCTCCAAGAGCTACGCGATGACCGGCTGGCGGGTCGGCTACGGCGTGTTCCCGGAGGAGCTCGTGGAGCCCGTCACGCGCCTCGTGACGAACAGCGTCTCGTGTACCGCCGCATTCGCGCAGCGGGCGGCCGTGCGCGCGATCGAGGGCCCGCAGGACTCCGTGCACGCGATGGTCGCGGAGTTCAAGGCCCGGCGCGACGTCCTCGTCGAGGGCCTCAACGCCATCGCTGACATCTCGTGTCCGATGCCGGAGGGCGCGTTCTACGCCTTCCCGAACATCACCGGGACCGGCCTCTCGAGCCAGGCGTTCGAGACCGGCGCGTTGGGGGAAGCGGGCGTATCGCTGCTCTCGGGAACGGCGTTCGGGTCGTTCGGCGAGGGATACGTGCGCATCTCCTTCGCCAACTCGCAAGACGCGATCCGCGAGGCGCTGCGCCGCATCGGCGAGTGGCTCGCCGCCCGCTGAGGCAGGGCACAGCCCTGCACCCACTCACGCACCAGAGTGGAGTGCAGAGTGCGAAGCTCCTTCGCCGGGGGCGGCCTTGCCTCAAAACTCCTTTCACGTAGGAGATGGAGAGTGCAGAGGGGCGAGGCCCTTCTGCCGGGGGCACGGGGGTGTCCCCCGTCTCGGTCCCCGCACCGTGGGGAGTGCAGAGGGGCGAGGCCCTTCTGCCGGGGGCACGGGAGGTGTCCCCCGTCTCGATCCCCGCACCGGGGGGAGTGCAGAGGGGCGGAGGCCCTTCTGCCGGGGGCACGGGGGTGTCCCCCGGATCTGGCTTCATCACCCCCTTCCTGGCAGGAAGGGGGACGGGGGGATGGTCGAAAGGGCTGGAGGGCACCGAGGCTACGGCACAGTGCGGAGGTTCGACGCAAACCCCTTCGCCTCGCCCAGGGTGACGCGCGTTCGAGCGCCCGACTCAGCCCGCCCGGCGCTCCAGCACGCGAGCGCCGGTTTCGAGCTGGTGCCGCAGCTGCGCGAAGTCGAGGGACTTCTTCTATGAAGGGGAGGCGGTGGAGCCGTGGGTGTCCGCACCAAAGATGGGGAGGAGGAACCCGCGGCTCAGCGGCGCCCTGCTCAGCGGCGCCCTGCTCAGCGGCGCCCTGCTCAGCGTCACCGGTAGGCCGCCTGCTGCCGCTGCGTGGCGGAGGGTGCCCGCACGGCCGCGATGAGCGCCGCCGCGGCCAGGTTCGTGAGCACGAACACGGTGAAGATCGCCCGGTAGCTATCCGTGGCGTCGAACGCCAGGGCCGCGACGAGCGGCCCGCCGGCCTGCGCGATGTTCTGCGCGGCGCGCACGACGCCCTCGATCGAGCCGAGGTGCCTCCGGCCGAAGTAGTCGG
>JADFQE010000098.1 GCA_022561985.1 Chloroflexota bacterium | reverse complement strand
AGCACGGTCCGTACCCTCAGCCTTTTGGAACTCTGGAAATACGCTTCTAGGTTGGGCGCGTTCGCGCGGATCGGTCGCGTGCGCCGCACCAGATACCAACTGACTGCCGTCATCTGAAGATAGCGGACGGCATTCCGCGCTGCCGTTGGCCGCGCTGCGTCGAAGTTCTTCAGGAAAAGGTTCGCAAGTCGTCGAGTGTTCTCGGCGACGAATGTCGCGAACTCCTCCGCTGTCCCGACCGAGAGACCCATGCGCTCCACCATTTTTCTCCGGGCAAATCGCGGGACGAGCTTCGTGAAGGTCTTCTCATCGCCTGCGGCGATCATGGCGGCCATCTGTGGGGAAAGAACCCGAATCGGCATGGCTATTCCGGGTCTTGGGAGCTATCTGGGATATGGCCGTTAATGGCACTGAAGGCGGATATTATGGGGTAGATTTTCTCCATCTCAGTGTCGGAGCTTCTTTCATAGAGGTATGCCTTGACGCGGATGCCGCCCAGGGCGGTCACGATGTCCGGGTAGTCGTCTATGACCAGGTCTGGAGTGACGGTGACGCCCATGCCCTTCATGCGGCGCTGGTAGTCGTAGAGGGGTTTGTGGAAGCAGTCGGTCACGTAGGGATCGAGGCCGTGCTTTCGCACCTCATACCAGCGAATGCCCATGCCGGACCAGACGTAGATGGTGTGGCCATCGTTTTTGAGGCGTTGGAAGAGCTCACGGACGCCCGGGCGGATAGGTGAGGACCGTGTTGACGCCGCGGTTACGGTCACTTTTCGACCCGCGCCGCCTGCCTGGCAGGCTTCGTCGAAGGATCGACCGGCGCACCACGCGGGAGGTCATCGTGCGGGGCTTGGCGATCCGCATGCGAACCTCGTCTCCGCGCGAACGTTCTCGCGTGGAATCCTACAGTTCGAAGGAGCCTGAGACACTGGACTGGATCGACCGGCTCATGCGTCCGCGCGACGTGCTCTATGACGTCGGCGCCAACATCGGGCAATACGCTATCTATGCGAGTCTCCGCAACGGACGCGGCCTCCGTGCGCTGTGCTTCGAGCCCGAGTCGACCAATTGCGCGTCGCTGAACTACAACATCGTCCTGAACGACCTATCGGAGTCTGTCACCGCCTACGCGGTGGCCATTGCTGATGAGACGCGCTTCGATCTGCTGCGTATACAGGGCGGTCTCATCGCCGGGGGTGCGCTGCACCAGCTGAGCCGCGTCGACTCGGCGGCCGCATTCGTGCACGCCCAGGGCGTACTCAGTGTTTCCCTCGACGACCTGGTATACCGCTTCGGCTTGGATTGTCCGAGCCACATCAAGATCGACGTAGATGGAGCCGAATCGCTGATCATCCGGGGGGCATCCCAGCTCCTGGCGGACGAACGGCTCAAGAGCGTCCTCATGGAACTCGACGGCTATCAGGGGGACGTACGCCGGGCCTTCGCTGATCACAGCTTCACCATAACGCGGGAGCAAGCGTCTTCCCTCGGGGCTGCCACAACGAACGTGGTGTTCGAACGATCGTGACCGTCTGCGGCATCATCCCGGCGCGGCTCGCGTCCACGCGGTTCCCGGACAAGCCGCTGGCGCCCATCTTAGGCATGCCCATGATCGGGCACGTGTACCACCGCTGCTGCCTCGCCGAGAGCCTCGATGCGGTCTGGGTCGCCACGTGCGACGAACCCATCGCCGACTACGTCGTCTCCATCGGCGGCCGTGCGGTCATGACGTCGGACTCCCACGAGCGCGCCTCTGACCGCGCCGCCGAGGCCGTCCTCAAGATCGAGGAGTCCGGCGGCACGCGCGTGGACTGGGTGGCGCTGATCCAGGGCGACGAGCCCATGATCGTCCCGGCCATGATCGACGCCCTCGTGCGCTCGGCGCTCGGGGACGAGGGCGCGGAGTACGTCAACCTGGTGGAGCGCATCGCCACCCAGGAGGAGTTCGAGGACCCCAACACCGTGAAGATCGTGGCGGACCTCCAGGGCTACGCCATGTACCTCTCGCGCGAGCCGATCCCCTCGCGGAAGAAGTACGCGGGCGACGTCCCGATGCTCAAGCAGCTCGGCATGATCATGTTCGAGCGCGACGCGCTGCTCGCCTACGCGGCGATGGAGCCGACGCCGCTTGAGATCATCGAGTCGGTGGACATGGACCGTCTCCTGGAGCACGGCAAGCGCCTCAAGCTCGTCGAGACGACGGTCTCCACCAAGGCCGTGGACACGCCCGAGGACCTGCGGGAGGTCGAGCGGCTGATGCGGGGCGACCCCCTGATCGCGCGGTACGGGTCACGATGAGCGCCATGCGCGAGTCCGACATACGCAACCCCGAAGCCCACGCGCGCTACCTGGAGCTCGTGCGCATCGACGCCGAGGCGCTCGCCGCCGACCCCTCGCGCCTCGTGCGCATCGACTGTCCGGCCTGCGGCGGGAGCGACCACGGAGCTGAATTCGAGAAGTTCGGGTTCGTCTACGAGCTGTGTCACGACTGCGACACGCTCTTCGCGAACCCAAGGCCGAGCCCCGAGGCGCTCCTCGCGCTCTACGGCTCCTCGGAGTCGACGCGCTTCTGGGTGGAGGAGTTCTTCAAGCCGGTCGCGCAGGCGCGGCGCGAGAAGATCTTCCGCCCCCGCGCCCAGCACATCGCGGAGCGATTCCCGGACCTGGCCGGCGCCGCCGTCGGCGACATCGGCGCCGGATTCGGGCTGTTCCTGGAGGAGCTCCGGGCCGTGTGGCCGCAGGCCGGCCTCACCGCCATCGAGCCGTCGGCCGACATGGCGGCGATATGCCGCGAGAAGGGCATCGACGTCGTCGAGTCGATGCTCGAAGACCTCGACCCGGCCGAGCACCGCTTCGACCTGCTGACGTCCTTCGAGCTGATCGAGCACCTCCACGACCCGCTGCTGTTCCTGCGGAAGACCCGCGAGCTGCTGAACCCCGGCGGCCACCTGTACCTCACGACCCTCAACGGCATGGGCTTCGACATCCAGGTGCACTGGGCGGACTCCCGGAGCATCTTCCCGCCCCAGCACCTGAACTTCATGAACCCCGGCTCGCTCACGGCGCTGCTGGAGCGAGCGGGCTTCGCGGTCGACGAGGTCACCACGCCCGGCGAGCTGGACTGGGACATCGTCCAGGGCCGCTACGTCAGCGAGGGTCTCGACCCCGGCCGCTTCTTCCGCACGGTGCACAAGCACGGGACCGACGAGGCGAAGCGCGCGCTCCAGGGCTGGATCCGCGATGCCGGGTTCAGCTCCCACATGCGCGTGCTCGCCCGGCCCGCGCCTGCCGAGCCCGTGCCCGCTCGACCCGTGCCCGATCGAAAGGAGGGCGCATGAACCAGGCCAAGCTCCGTGTGGGCATCGCCGGCTACGGCGTCGTCGGCAAGCGGCGCCGCGAGTGCGCGGACGCGAACCCCGCGATGACGGTCGTGGCCGTCAGCGACGCGACGTTCGATGGCGACGGCGTCGGCGACGACGGCGTGCGCTTCTGCTCGGGCTACGAAGGGCTGCTCGCCGAGCCGCTCGACGTGCTGTTCGTGTGCCTGCCCAACGCGCTCGCTCCCGAGGCGACCATCGGCGGGCTGGAGCACGGCATGCACGTCTTCTGCGAGAAGCCTCCGGGCCGCACCATGGAGGACGTGCGCCGCGTGATCGAGGCCGAGCGCGCGCACCCCAAGCTCAAGCTCAAGTACGGCTTCAACCACCGCTACCACGACTCCGTCCGGGAGGCCAAGCGCATCATCGACAGCGGCGAGTTCGGCCGCGTGGTGAACCTGCGCGGGCTCTACGGGAAGAGCAGGATCGTCCACTTCTCCGGCGGCTGGCGGTCCGAGCGGGCCCAGGCCGGGGGCGGCATCCTGCTGGACCAGGGCATCCACATGCTGGACATGATCCGCTACTTCGTCGGCGACTTCGAGGAGGTGAAAAGCTTCGTCTCCAACGACTACTGGGGCCACGACGTGGAGGACAACGCCTACGCCATCATGCGCACCCGCGACGGGTGCGTGGCCACGATCCACTCGACGGCGACCCAGTGGCGGCACCGGTTCCGCCTCGAGGTGACGCTCCAGGAAGGGTTCTTGGAGCTGACCGGGATCCTCTCCGACTCCAGGAGCTACGGCGAGGAGAAGCTGATGGTCGTGCGCCGCGACGAGGACTCGATGAACGGGTCCTTCGCCGAGCACACGACGTCGTACCTCAACGACACCTCGTGGCAGGACGAGGTCGATGAGTTCGCGCGCCTGATCCTCGACGATGCGCCCGTGACCAACGGCAACAGCGCCGACGCGGCCGCGGTGATGGCGATGGTCTATCGCATCTACCACGCCGACGAGCGCTGGCGCGCGGCCTTCGACATACCCGACCCGGGCGGCGTCCCCGACCCGGCGGGCTCGACGCAGGCGGCACCGCGATGAACAACGTCGACAAGCTATATCCGGCATCGGGCAGCCTGGGCGAGTTCGCACGGGGCTACTTCGGCTACCTGAAGTCGGTGCTGGACTCCATCGACCCCCAGGCCATCGACCGGCTTGGCGCCGAGCTCGAAGACGCCCGCGAGCGTGGCGCCACCGTGTTCGTCGCGGGCAACGGCGGCTCCGCCGCCACCGCGACCACCATGGCGAACGACCTGGGCTTCGACATCGTGAAGAAGACCGGGACGGAGCGGCCCTTCCGGCTCTTCGCGCTCACCGACAACACCGCGGTGCTCACGGCCATCGCCAACGACGTGGGGTACGAGAGCGTCTTCGTGGGCCAACTCCAGCTCCACTACCGCCCCGGCGACGCGCTCATCGTGATCTCGGCCAGCGGCAACTCACCCAACGTGGTGCGGGCCGCGGAGTGGGTGCACGAGGCGGGCGGCCGCGTCATCGGCCTGCTGGGCTTCGACGGCGGCAAGCTCAAGGGGATCTGCGACTGCGTGGTGCACGTGAAGACGCTGCCCGGAGAGTACGGGCCCGTCGAGGACGCCCACCTCATCCTGAACCACGTGCTCTCGCACTGGTTCCAGAACAGGCTCTCCGGTGGTTAAAGAGCGCGTGCTGATCGGCGTGTCTTCCTTCGCGGAGGCGGACGAGCGTCCCCTCGGCCGGCTGCGCTCCGCCGGGCTGGAGGTCACGCCGAACCCCTTCGGCCGCCGCCTCACCGGCCCCGAGGTCTCCGAGCTGATGGCGGGCGACGTCGTCGGGCTGATCGCGGGGTTGGAGCCGCTGGACCGCGGCGTGCTGGCCGGCTCGCGCCTGCGGGTCATCTCGCGGGTCGGCGTTGGCCTCTCGAACGTCGACCTCGACGCGGCGCGCGAGCTTGGGATCGACGTGCGCTCCACGCCCGACGCGCCGACGTCGGCGGTCGCCGAGCTGACACTGGGAGCGGCGCTCGCCCTGCTGCGCGGCCTCCCGGCGATGGACGCCGCGATGCACGACGGCCGCTGGGAGCGTCACCTGGGCACGCAGCTCGGCTCCAAGACCGTCGTTATCGTCGGCTTCGGCCGGGTCGGGCGGCGCGTCGCGGAGCTGCTCGCGCCCTTCGGTGCGCGCGTGCTCGTGGCCGACCCGAATCTCGACTCCTCGCAGACCGCCGGATACCCGCTGCTGCCGCTCGCAGACGCCCTGCCGCAGGCCGACCTCGTGACGCTGCACGCGAGCGGCGAGGACAGGCTGCTGGACGCGGGCGCGTTCGCGGCCATGAAGGACGGCGTGTTCGTGCTGAACGCCGCGCGCGGCGCCCTCATCGACGAGGGTGCGCTCGCCGCCGCGCTGGATGCAGGCAAGGTCGCGGGCGCCTGGCTCGACACCTTCGTCGAGGAGCCGTATTCCGGCCCGCTGCGCGCCTACGCGAGCGTGCTGCTCACGCCGCACGCGGGCTCCAACACCCGCGAGTGCCGCGCGCGCATGGAAGCGGAAGCCGTCGATAACCTGCTCGAGGCCCTGGGGAAGAGCTAGATGGGGATGAACATCGAGTTCGAGGGGCAGGTGGTGGTGGTCACCGGCGCCACGCGGGGCATCGGCAAGCAGATCGCCGCCGACTTCGAGGAGCTCGGCGCGCGGCTCATCCTCACGGGGACCGACCCGGCCGAGGTCGAGGCGCTGAACAGCGCCTCGGGCCATGGCTCGAAGGGGCGCCGCACCTACCACGCCGTCGACTTCCGGGACGCGGGCAGCCTGCGCGCCTTCACCGACGAGCTTGCGGGGTCCGAGCGCATCGACGTGCTCGTGAACAACGCCGGCATCAACCGGCTGAGCCCCATCGACGAGGCCCTGGACGAGGACCTGCGCGACATCCTGGCGATCAACGTCGAGGCGCCGGTGCTCATCACGCGGGCCGTCAGCGGGGTCATGAAGCGCCGCGGCTATGGGCGCATCGTCAACATCGGCTCGATCTGGGGGAGCATCGGCAAGCCTGGGCGCGCCGTCTACTCCGTCTCGAAACACGCCGTGCACGGCCTCACGGTCGGGAGCGCCGTCGACCTCGCGCCGCACAACGTCCTCGTCAACACCGTCTCGCCCGGCTTCGTGATGACGGACCTCACCCGCGCCAACCTGAGCGAGCAGGAGAGGGCGGACCTCGCGGCCCAGGTGCCGGTGGGCCGGTTCGCGGAGGCCGCGGAGATATCGAAGGCAGTCCTGTTCCTGGCGAGTGCGCAGAACTCCTACATCACCGGGCAGGAGCTGGTGGTGGACGGCGGGTTCGTCCATGTCTGACGCGCTGCGGATCCACTCCAGCCTCCGGGACTACGTCGTGGAGTTCGTGGACGACTTCGCCGTCCCGCTCGCCCGCCACGTCCGCGAGGGCGCCTTCGTCGTCTGCGACGCGAAGGTCCACGCGCTCTACCGAGACGTGCTCGCGCCCATCGTGCCGGAGGGCCAGCTCCTGCTGGTGGAGGCAACGGAGTTGGGCAAGACGATGGACGCGGCGCAAGCCCTGATCGCCGAGCTGGTCGCCCGCCAGGCGCGGCGTCACCACACCATCGTGGCCCTCGGCGGCGGCGTCTGCGAGGACGTGGCCGGCTTCACTGCCTCGGTCCTCTACCGGGGCGTCGAGTGGGTCTACTTCCCGACGACGCTGCTCTCCATGGCCGATTCCGCCATCGGCGGCAAGACGTCGATCAACGTGGGGGAGAAGAAGAACCTCGTCGGGACGTTCTACCCGCCCTCGGCCGTCTACGTCGACACCCGGTTCCTGGACACTCTCGGCGTGGACGACATCCGCTCGGGCCTCGGCGAGATACTCCATTTCTACGTCTACGCCGACAGCCCGCTGCTCTCGGACCTGGCGGCCCACTACGGCGAGCTGCTGGAGGACCGCGCGGGCCTGGTCCCCCACATCAGGGAGAGCTTGGCCATCAAGAAGCGCGTCATCGAGATCGACGAGTTCGATACCGGCGAGCGGCAGAAGTTCAACTACGGGCACACCTTCGGCCACGCCCTCGAATCCGCGACCGGCTACGCGGTGAGCCACGGGCAGGCCGTCACCGTCGGCATGGACCTCGCCAACTACCTCTCGGTGCACGGCGGCCTGCTCGACCGCGCGGGCTTCGACGCGCTGCATGGGCTGTTCGTGGCGAACTTCCCCGACTTCGACTGGCGGCGCCTCGACCTGGCGCGCTACACAGCAGCGCTCTCGGCCGACAAGAAGAACGTCGATGGGGGGGTGACCTGCGTGCTGTCGGCGGGGCCCGGCAAACTCGTCAAGAAGCGGCTCGCC
>JADFQE010000017.1 GCA_022561985.1 Chloroflexota bacterium | reverse complement strand
GCAGGACTTCCCACAGGGGCTTCAGATCGCTGCCCTCCATGCGCTTGTAATACGCATTTCGCTCGGGGGTGCGTTCGGGCGCCGCCTCGAGGGCGCTGCCGCCTTGCTGTTTGGCCATCATGCCTGGATCCTCCTACTAAGCGCCGCTTAGACCGCCATGGCTTCGGGTTCGGGCAGTCTAAGCCCCAGCCCGTCTTCGACCAAGGCCTTGGCGCGCACCAGATAGTCCGCGCGCATGGCCTCGTTGGTGCGCCGCTTGATGCCCCATTTGCGGAAGATCTCGTTGTTCCTCGACTTGGCCCGGCCGAAGAAATGCGGCAGGGGCGGGAAAATGCGGTCGATATTGTCCTGCACGGTCGCGCGGCCGGCCTCGGTCTCGCAGAAATCGCGGCAGAAATCCTCGCCGAACTGGGCGTGGAAGCGCTCCTCGGGCATGGTCATGCGGGCCAGGTTGCGCAGCGGGTGGAAGGAGCACTGAACCAGATCCTCGACCTGCAGGATCTCGCCCAGATCGCCCAGCATCTTGATGACGCAGAATTCCTCCCAGGTCTTGAGCTCGAAGGCGAAGATCGACAGCGGCTTCTTGTTGGTCTCCTCGGGCAGCATCAGGTTTCCCGGGATGCCCATCGCCCGGCCCAGCTCGAAGAAGCGGTAGTGGTGGCCGTACTCCTCCATGACCACCCGGCAGGTCAGCCATTTGGCGTAAGGCGTCGGCGCCAGGGCGATCGCCGGCTCGTCGTAGACACGGCTGCCGTAAAGCTCGTTGATGGCGTGGCTGATGACGATCTTCCTGCACGCTTCCTGGTATTCCTCAGGCTGGTCCCTGAGCTCTTCAACGGTGTCGACCGTTAAATTCGGTGCGTCGGTCATGGCTGTGGACTCCTTGAAAATCAGACGATCGGCTCGCTGTTGAAGGCTTCGAGGTCGGTGGCGAGCTCGGTGAATTTCTCGCTCATCGGGCCCATGGCGCGGGCGATCGATTCGGGCTGCCAGTCCTCGCTCTCGCCGGTAAGAAAGGCGATGGGACGGGGTTGCGAGAAGAGAAATATCTCGCGTCCGCGCACTCCGAAAATCTGGCCCGAAACGTCCCGTGCCGCCGGCAGGCAAAGGTAGTTGACGAAGCGCGCGACATGGTCCGGCGAGACCTTCATCGCCCGCTCCTTGTAGCTCGCCTGCTCGTCGTTGGCCGGCTTGATGGTGTCGGTGACGCGGGTGTGGGCAAACGGCGCGACGGCGTTGCAGGTGACCGCCGAGCGCGCCATTTCGAGCGCGGTGACCCGCATCAGCGCGATCAGCCCGCCCTTGGCCGCGCCGTAGCTCGCCTGCCCGTAATTGCCGTAGATCCCGGCGGTCGAGATGATGTTGACGATGCGGCCCCAGCCGTAGCTGTCGCCGTCCCCGCGCCCCGCCTTGAACTGCGCGCGCATCGCCTGGGTGGCCGATTGGGTCAGGTAGTAGGCGGCCGAGAGGTTGTTGCGGACGACCGCGTCCCAGTCGCCGGGGTCGCCCTTGAAGATGAAGGCGTCGCGCAGGATCGCGGCGTTGTTGACGAGGATGTCGAGGCCGCCGAGCGCCTCGGCCGCGTCGGCCACCAGGCGCTTCACGTCGGCTTCCTTCCCGGTGTCCGCGCGGAACGCGATCACGCGCCCTGAGTTCTGGGCGGTCTCGGCCGACAGCTCGGCCGCTGCCGCCTCCGCCGCCTTGCCGTCGCGCGCGCAGATGGCGACGGCGACGCCCTCGCGGGCGAGCTCGCGGGCGACCGCTTTGCCGACGCCACGGCTGCCGCCCGTGACCAGCGCCCGCTTGCCGCTCAGTCCGAGGTCCACGGTGATGCCTCCATCGCCGACGCTGTCATTCCGAGGAGCCCCCGGCGACGAGAAATCTCTCACAACCGCGCCTGAGAGATTCCTCGCTCCGCTCGGAATGACAGGGTGCGGGGCGGACGCGGGATGACAGGGAGTAGCGAGCACGCGGCACGACAGGAAGCGCTACGTCACGAACGTCGAGCCAAAGACGACCGCCACGATGGCCATGAGCTTGATCAGTATGTTCAGCGACGGCCCGGACGTGTCCTTGAAGGGGTCGCCCACGGTGTCGCCGACGACCGCCGCCTCGTGCTGGGGCGTGCCCTTGCCGCCGTGGGCGCCCGCCTCGATGTACTTCTTGGCGTTGTCCCACGCGCCGCCGGAGTTCGCCATGGTGATGGCGAGCAGCGAGCCCGTGGCGATGGCGCCGATCAGCAACCCGCCGACCGCCTCCTTGCCCAGGAACGGCGTGAGGCCGACACCGATGGGCACGATGACGGCGAGCAGCCCCGGGACGATCATCTCCCGCAGCGCGCCCTTGGTGCTGATGTCGACGCACCGGGCGTACTCGGCCTTGACGCCCTCCTTGCCTTCGAGCAGGCCGGGGATCTCGGCGAACTGACGCCGCACCTCCTGCACCATGTCCTGGGCCGCGCGGCCCACCGCCTCCATCGTCAGCGCGCTGAAGACGAAGGGCATGAGCGCGCCGATCAGCAGGCCGACGAGGGTCGAGACGTTGAGCAGGTCGATGGTCTCCAGGCCGACGATCTGCGCGTACGCCGCCGTGAGCGCGAGGGACGTCAGCACCGCGGAGCCGATGGCGAAGCCCTTGCCGGTCGCGGCGGTCGTGTTGCCGAGGGAGTCGAGCGCGTCGGTGCGCTCGCGGACCTCGGGGCCGAGGTGCGCCTGCTCGGCGATGGCGCCGGCGTTGTCGGCCACCGGCCCGTAGGCGTCCGTGGCCAGCGTGATGCCCAGGGTGGAGAGCATGCCGACGGCTGCGATGGCGATGCCGTAGAGGCCCGCCAGCTCGTTGGCGCCGATCACGGCCGCTGCGATGACCAGCAGCGGGACGATGGTGCTGAACATGCCCGTGGCGAAGCCGGTGATGATGACGGTGGCGGCGCCCGTCTCCGTGCGGTTCGCGATGTTGCGCACCGGCCGGTACTCGTAGCTCGTGTAGTACTCGGTGCTGAGGCCGATGATGACGCCCGCGCCGAGTCCGATGGAGACCGCGCCGAACACGTTCCAGACGGCGGTCATCCCCAGGTCGTTCTGCACGGTGAACAGCCACCAGATCGCGCCGAAGGAGCCGATGAGGCCCAGCACGCTGGCCGTCCAGATGCCGCGCCGGAGCGACCACAGCAGGCTGCCGATGCTCGCCTTCTCGCCCGTGCGCACGACGAAGCTGCCGATGATGGACGCGATGATGCCGACGCCGGCGATCAGGAACGGCAGGATGAACCCCGGCGCCCCGCCGTCTGTGTCCGCGCCGACCACGGCTGCCGTCCCCGCCAGCGCGAGGGTCGCGATGATGGAGCCGACGTAGGACTCGAAGAGGTCCGCGCCCATCCCGGCCACGTCGCCGACGTTGTCGCCGACGTTGTCGGCGATCACCGCGGCGTTGCGCGGGTCGTCCTCGGGGATGCCGGCCTCGATCTTGCCGGCCAAGTCGCCGCCGACGTCCGCGGCCTTCGTGAAGATGCCGCCCCCGACCCGGGCGAACAGCGCGATGGAGGAGGCGCCGAAGCTGAACCCGGCCACGATGGTCGCGTCCTCGAAGATGATCCACAGGACGACCGCACCCAGGATGCCGATGCCCACCACGCTGATGCCCATGACGCCGCCGCTGGAAAAGGCCACCCGCAGCGCCCGGTTCAGCCCCACGCGGGCCGCGGCCGCCGTGCGGGTGTTCGCCCGGACGGCGATGTACATACCGATGATCCCCGTGAGCCCCGAGGACAGCGCGCCGACGAGGTAGGCGTACGCGACCTCGGGTGCCTGGGCGTCGCGCACGAACCCCATCACGAGGAGGATGACGAAGACGACCGCGACGAATACGCCGAGCACGGCGTACTCGCGCTTGAGGAAAGCGGCGGCGCCCTCCTGGATCGCGGCGCCGATCTCCTTCATCAGGTCGGTGCCCTCCTCGTAGGCGAGGACGCGCCGGGCGAGGAAGCCGGCGAAGAGCAGGGCCAAGACGCCCGCTCCGAGAGGTAGGTACAGCGCTTCCATGCATATCCTCCAACCGCGGTCGGGGACGGCCGTGGGGGCCGTCCGTGCGGGGTTTCACTCTAGGGGTTCAGGGGGTCGCGGCGTGGCCGCCGCCCAGGAACGTTACCATCCGCTCAAGCGGCCGGTCAACGAGATTCGGCTGGGGCGTGGCGCTATTCGCGCTCCGCGAGCAGCCGTTCGAGACGGCGTTGGCGCATGGTCATCGTCAGGTCGCCCCGCGTCCGCTCCAGCACGCCGCGGAGCTGGTCGGTGGTGCGGCGCAGGCCGGAGGTGAGCGCGTCCGGGAAGTCCATCACGACCATGATGTTGTAGACGTCGTCCATCTGCCGCATCAGCTCCTCGCAGCGCGAGTCGTCGTCGCGCCGCAGCGAGTCGAGGATGTAGCGGCGCAGCTCGGAGGCCGCCTCCGCCATGCCGTTCAGGTACGAGGCCGTCTCGATGCCGATGTCGGCGGGCCCAGGGATCTCCGTGCCGGCGATGAACGCGTAGACGCAGCAGGCCTCCGCATACTCCTTCTGCGCGTCCTGCGTGTACCCGGTGAAGTAGAGGTCCGGGTGGTCGGTCAGCATCTCCTTCGTCTCGGCGACCAGCGCGCCGGCCGTGTCGATCAGCGCCTTCGCGTCCTCGAGCTCGTTGCGGTGGACGGCGCGGATCGCGTTCGCCGACGTGCGGATCACCGTGCGCGAGAGGGGGATGGCGCGCTCGCGGACGGCGTGCTTGGCCCCGAACCCCTCCAGGGCGGCGGCCGTGATGGCCTCGTAGCGGGCCTGTGCGTCTGGCATGGCGCCCAGCGTAGCAGACAGGGCGCACGCGCGGGCCGGGCTTGGCGGTCGTCCCTCATGTGGGTCAAGGGCTGTGCCCTTGCTGTGCCCTTGATTGTGCGGGATTTCACTTGTGGGCCGTAGGCCCCTATGCTATCCTCGCTGCACCAGGCCAAGACCTCGTTCGCTGCCTTTTTGCAGGTGCCCTGACGCCGCTGGGCAGCACCCACGGTGGAAGGCGAATGCCATGGCAGACGCGCCGCTGGACGCCGACCCCGGTATGCCCCTCGAACTCCGCTCCGCCTACGGCCAGGCCGTCCCCGGCTGGGACCCCGACCGGATCGAGGGCGAGGCCATCGAGCAGCTCAAGTGGAGTGCTCAAGAGGCGTTCCCCGACCCCCTGATCGAAGTCCCCGCCGACATCAGAGGCAACATCGCCGTCACCTCGGTCGATGCGCTCCTCAACTGGGGGCGCCGCTCCGCCGTCTGGCCCGTGGCCTTCGGCCTCGCGTGCTGCGCCTTCGAGATGATCGCCTCGGCCATGTCGCGCTTCGACGTCTCGCGCTTCGGCATGGAGGTGATGCGCGCCACGCCCCGCCAAGCCGACCTCCTCATCGTCTCCGGCACGCTGACGTGGAAGATGGCGCCGGCGGTCCGGCGCATCTACGACCAGATGGCGGAGCCCAAGTGGGTCATCGCCATGGGCGTCTGTGCCACCAGCGGCGGGCCGTACTACCAGAGCTACAGCGTCGTGTCGGGGGTCAACCACATCGTGCCGGTGGACGTCTACGTGCCGGGCTGCCCGCCGCGGCCCGACGCGCTGCTCTACGGCATCATGCAGCTCCAGGAGAAGATCAAGCGCTACAGCATCGGCTCGAACCCGGCGGGGGGCTAACATGACCACCGCCGTCACCGGCCACGAGCTCGCCGAGGCGCTGGGCGAGCGCTTCCCGGAGGCCGTCGTCGACTCGACTGACGGCGCCGTCTGGATCGCGCCCGCGGCCATCGCCCACGTCTGCGCCTTCCTCCGCGAGGATGGGGCCCACGACTACGCCCTGCTGAGCTCGCTCACCGCCGTCGACTACGTCGAGTACTTCGAGGTCGTCTACCGGCTGACGAGCCTGAGCAGGAACGCCATGGCGGTCCTCAAGGTGCGGGTGGTTGGCCGCGAGGGGCCGTCGCTGCCCACGGTGAGCCCGGTGTGGCGCGGTGCCGAGCTCCAGGAGCGCGAGGTCTGGGACCTGATGGGCGTCACCTTCGACGGCCACCCGAACCTCAAGCGGCTGCTCACGTGGGAGGGGTTCGAAGGCCACCCGCTGCGGCGCGACTACCTCGAGCCGCCCCTACCGGATACGTGGCCGCACGGTGGGTAGGCCATGACGCTGCGCACGGAGCCCGTCGTCGTCAGCATCGGCCCGCACCACCCCAGCACCCACGGCGTGTTCCGCATGCGGCTCACCTTCGACGGCGAGAACATCGTCGACGCCGAGCCGGTGATCGGCTATCTGCACCGCGGGACCGAGAAGCTGGCCGAGGAGCGCCAGTACACGCAGGTCATCACGCTCACCGACCGCCTCGACTACGTCTCGTCCATGACGAGCAACCAGGCGTTCGTGCTCTCGTGCGAGAAGCTGATCGGCCTCGATGTGCCGGACCGCGGGATGTACCTGCGCGTGATCGCCTCGGAGCTCCAGCGCATCGTCAGCCATCTGATCGGCGTCGGCTTCTTCCTCCAGGAGCTCGGCGGGTTCGGCGGCACGGCGCTGATGTACGCCTTCCGCGAGCGCGAGCGCATCCTGGACCTGTTCGAGATGCTGTGCGGCGCGCGGATCACCGTCTCCTACGCGCGGATCGGCGGCGTCTTCGCCGACGCGCCCGCCGACTTCTGGCCGGCGCTCCGCCGCGTCCTCGACGACCTGCCCGGCTACACCGACGAGCTGGAGGCGCTGGTCTTCGAGAGCGAGATCGTCCAGGCGCGGACCAAGGGCGTGAGCGTCATCGACCCGGTCCTCGCGGTCAACGCGTCGCTCACCGGCCCGGTGCTGCGCGGCTCCGGCGTGGCGTGGGACTGGCGCAAGGCCGCGCCCTACGACGTGTACGACCGCGTCGACTTCGACGTGCCGGTCGGTGAGAACGGCGACAACTACGACCGCTTCTGGGTGCGCATCCAGGAGGTGCGCCAGTCGCTGCGCATCGTCGAGCAGTGCGTCGTGCAGATCGAGCCGGGGCCCGTGCGCGCGACGGACGCGATGCTGTTCCGTCCGCCGCCGGGGGAGGCGTACGTGCCCACGGAGTCGCCGAAGGGAGAGCTCGGCTTCTACCTGGTCAGCGACGGCTCCATCGCGCCGTACCGGTGCCACGTGCGCGCGCCGTCGTTCATCAACCTGTCGCTCTTCAAGGAGATGCTGGTCGGCTGGAAGCTGGCCGATGCCATCGTGTCGCTGGGCAGCCTCGACTTCAACATGGGCGAGGTCGACCGCTGATGGGTGGGCCCACGGGCGGGCTTGAGGGCAACGCCTTCTATCGCGTCGTGTACGGGGTCGTGGTCGAGGACCTGGGGTGGGAGCCGTGGCTGGCGTACCTCATCGCCGCGATGGTCATCATCCTCATCGTCGTGAACGGCGCGCTGGCCCTGGGGACGCTCTACACCTGGTTCGAGCGCCGCGTCCTGGGCCGCTTCCAGGGAAGGCTCGGGCCCAACCGCACCGGGCCCTTCGGCCTCCTGCAGCCGATCGCGGACGCGATCAAGCTGATGTTCAAGGAGGACATCGTCCCGCGCGGGGCCGACCGCCTCGTGTTCAGCCTCGCGCCCGTCGTGATGCTGGTGCCGACGCTCCTCGTGCTGGCCGTCATCCCCTTCGGCAAGGGGAGCTTCCTGGCGGACCTGAACATCGGCGTGCTCTACATCGTCGCCGTGGGCGGGATCACGACCATCGCGGTGCTGATGGCCGGCTACGCCTCGGCCAACAAGTTCGCCACCTTCGGGAGCATGCGCGCCGTCGCGATGGTGGTCAGCTACGAGATACCGCTGGTCATGGCGCTCCTCGGCGTGACCTTGCTCGCGGCGTCCATGTCGGTGGTCGCCATCGTGGAGGCGCAGCACCTGCCGTATTTGCTCGTCGCGCCCCTGGGCGCCTTCGTGTTCCTCACGGCCATCTCAGCGGAGCTCAACCGCAACCCCTTCGACGTGCTCGAAGCCGAGTCGGAGCTGGTCGCCGGCTACCTGACCGAGTACAGCGGCATGAAGTACGGCGTCTTCATGCTGGCCGAGTTCACGAACACCATCGTGGCGGGCGCCATCTTCGCCGTGCTGTTCCTCCAGGGCTGGCAGGGGCCCGGCCTCTCGTGGCTGGGCTCGCAGGTCGGGTTCCTGAGCTTCCTCGACACGGGCGCCGTCCGGCAGATCGAGTCCCACGCATGGTTCCTCGCCAAGGTCGGCCTCTTCGCCTTCGTGGCCACGTGGGTGCGCGCGACGCTGCCCCGGCTGCGGATCGACCAGATCCTCGCGCTGGCCTGGAAGGTGCTGTTCCCCCTGAGCATGCTGAACGTCTTGGTGCTCGCCGTCGAGGTGATCGTCTGGCCGGAGCCCTCCGCCGGCGAGCTCGGCATCATGGCGGCGATCAACTGGGCCGTGGCCGGGGCCGCCATCTTCGCCGCGGCCCGCCTGGTCTCGCTGAGCACGCCGGCGCGGGGCCTCGGGCCGGTCGCGGCTGTGGAGGCGCGCTGATGTACGGGCTCGGCATACTCAAGGGGTTCCGGGTCACGCTCAAGAACTTCATCCGCAAGCCCTTCACGGTGCAGTACCCGGAGGAGCGGCTGAAGCAGGCCCCCCGGTTCCGCGGCCAGGAGTTCGTCTGGTACGAGGAGCGGTGCACCGGGTGCGCGAGCTGCGCGAAGTACTGCCCCCTCGGGATCATCCGCATCGTCACGGACCCGGACGGTGGGGACGAGCAGGAGGGCGGCAGCTACAAGATCGACGTTTTCGACATCGACCAGGGCCGCTGCATGTACTGCGGGCTGTGCGTCGAGGCCTGCCCCTACGACGCGCTGCACATGGGCTCGACCTTCGAGGGCGCCCAGGCCACCCGCGCGGACCTCGTCATCACGATGGAGGTGCTGAAGGAGCGCCCGAAGCACCCGAGCACGTGGTTCCGCCCGCAGCTCGAGCAGGCGGGGGTCGACCCCTTCGGCGGTGCGCCGGTGGAGTGGGAGGACGCGGGCCGCGAGGCCTTCGCGTGGCACCCGAAGCGCCTCCAGGCAGAGTCCAAGTCCGGGCCCGAGGGCTCGCCGCCCGCCAGCGCCGAGGGCTCGCCGCCCGGCGGCGGCGGAGGGTGATCCTTGGCGGATAGCCTCTTCGAGGAGATCGTCTTCTGGGTCCTGGCCGCGACCACCGTCGGGGCCGCTCTGCTCGTGGTCCACGTGCAGAGCCTGTTCCGCGCCGCCCTGCTGCTCATCGTCAGCTTCCTGGGCGTGGCCGGCATCTTCGTCATGGCCAACGCGGAGTTCCTGGCCGTGGCGCAGGTGCTCATCTACGTCGGCGGCATCGCCGTGCTCGTGATCTTCGCCGTCATGCTGACCCGCGACGTGGAGCACTCCAACCTCGGCACGCCGGTGCAGCCCGTCGCGCTGATGCTCGCCGTGGTCCTCCTGGGCGCGCTGACCTACGCCGTCGTCCAGGCGGAGTGGAACCTGCTGCCGGACGACCTGCCGGGACCGCTGGCCGCGGTCTTCGTCGAGACGCCGGCGCAGCTCGGCCGGCTGCTGGTGCGCGACTACGTGCTCGCCTTCGAGATCGCGGGCGCGTTCCTGCTCGCCGCCGTCATCGGAGCGCTGTCGCTCGTGCGGGAGCGATAGGGGATGCTCGAGCGGCTGCTGATCCTCTCCGCGGTCCTCTTCTGCATCGGGCTCTACGGCGTGCTCTCGCGGCGGCACATCATCGCCGTCCTCATGGCCCTGGAGCTCATGTTCAACGCCGTGAACATCGCGCTCGTCGCCTTCTCGCGCTACGTCACGCCGGCGGACCTCGCGGGCCCGGGCGGCATGGCGGAGAACGCGCGCTACGTGCTGACGGGCCAGGGGCTCGCGGTGTTCGTGATCGTGGCGGCGGCCGCCGAGGTGGCCCTTGGCCTGGCGCTCGTCATCGCGCTCATCCGCCGCACGGACACCCTCGATATCACCGGCGTCAGCCTGATGAGGCGCTAGCGATGTGGGTCGACTACAAGAAGGCGCCCAACCTGATGATCGCCGAGATGTGGAAGGAGGTCCTCGAGGGCGAGGGGCTGCCCGTCCGCCTGCTGCCGGAGAGCGGCATCTTGGACTACGCCGAGTCGGTGCCCTTCCGCATCATGGTCCCGCGGGGCCGTGAGCACGTCGCGGACGAGATCCTGAGGAAGCTCTAACTTGGTCGCCGAAGGGGCCGTCTGGGGGATCATCGCGCTGCCGCTGGCCGCGGGGGCGCTCGCCGCCGCCGCCCTGCTGCCCGCCCTCCGCCCGCTGGCGCGCGCCTCCGGCTACGTCGCCATCCTCGGCGTCGGCGGCGCCTTCGCGCTCAGCCTCCTCGTCCTGGACGCGGCCCTCGGCGCCGATGGCGCGATCGGGTTCCCGGTGCGCTCGTGGCTCACGGTCGGCGACCCCACGAGCGCGGGCGGCTTCGAGATGACGGTCGGGCTGCTGCTCGATCCGCTCTCCGCGGTCATGGTCGCGCTCGTCTCCGGGGTGAGCATGCTCGTGATGCTCTTCTCGCTCGGCTACATGCGCAAGGCGGTGGACGGCGAGGGCGGAGCGTGGGCGGACTACCCGCGCTACTTCGCCTACATGAGCTGGTTCACCGCGGCCATGCTGGGACTCGTGCTCGCGCTCAACCTGATCCAGCTCTTCGTCTTCTGGGAGCTGGTCGGCCTCTTCTCCTACCTGCTGATCGGGTTCTGGTACCACCGTCCGGCGGCGGCGGCGGCGGCGAAGAAGGCGTTCATCATCACGCGGATCGGCGACTTCGGCTTCATGCTCGCGCTGCTGTACCTCTACCTGCACCGGGCGGAGTTCCTCGCCCTGGGCGAGAACCCCTTCGAGATCCCCGCCATCCTCGCGGCCGCCCCGCTGCTCCCGGTGAGCGTCGCGATGTGGGTGTCGCTCGGCATCCTGGCCGGTGCGATGGGCAAGTCCGCGCAGTTCCCGCTGAACACGTGGCTGCCCGATGCGATGGAGGGCCCGACGCCGGTGAGCTCGCTGATCCACGCAGCCACGATGGTCGCGGCAGGCGTCTTCCTCGTGGCGCGCATGTTCCCGCTGTTCGCGGAAAGCACCGTCGCGCTGAACGCGGTGGCGATCGTGGGCGGGACCACCGCCGTCCTCGCGGCGGCCATGGGCGTCGTGGCCAACGACATCAAGCGCGTGCTTGCCTTCTCCACCGTCAGCCAGCTCGGGTACATGTTCCTGGCGCTCGGCGTCGGCGCATGGCCGGTCGCCATCTTCCACCTGCTCACGCACGCCTTCTTCAAGTGTCTGCTGTTCCTCAGCGCAGGCAGCGTCCACCACTCCGTCCACACCTTCGACATGCGGTACATGGGCGGTCTGCGGGCCTGGATGCCGGTGACGTACGTGCTCACGCTCATCGGCGCGCTGAGTTTGATGGGCATCGCGCCGCTGGCGGGCTTCTGGAGCAAGGACGAGGTGCTCGCCGCGGCGTGGAGTGCCGACGGGGCCGGGAGCGTGGTGGTGTCCCGCCTGGTGTTCGTGCTCGGGATGGCGGCGGTCTTCATGACCGCCTTCTACGTGTCCCGGCTGGTGCTCATGACCTTCCACGGGGAGTTCCGCGGCGGCATCGACGCCGTCCCGGACGAGGAGCGCATCCCGGACGAGGCGCACCTGGTCGGGCACGTGCACCGCGCCGAGTCGCCGCTCGTGATGACGCTGCCCATGGCCGTCCTCGCGGTGCTGGCGATCATCGCGGGCGTCGCGCTCAACGCGCTCACACCGCTGGGGCCGCTGCCCGTCCACGGTCTCACGCACTTCCTGGGCGGCGCCACGCGCGCCTTCGACCCGGTGATCGCCGGGGCGTCCACGCTGCTCGCGCTGACGGGCATCGGGCTCGCGCTCGGCATGCACCGCCGCGGCTCGCTCGCGCTGACGGACCTCCCGCAGCCCTGGAGCGTCGTCCACCGCTTCCTGGCGAGGCGCCTCTACATGGACCACCTCTACGAGACGCTCATCGTGCGGCGCGTGCTCTACCGGGGGCTGTTTCTCGCGACCGACTGGGCCGACCGGCGCCTCGTCGACGGCACGGTCGACGTGGTTGGGTGGGTCGGGCGCAACGGGGGGCGCGCGGTGGCGCAGCTCCAGACCGGCCAGGTGCAGGTATACGGCGTGGCCGTCTTCATGGGCGTGATCGTGATGCTCGTGCTGTTCATGTTCCAGCGTTAAGCGAGAAGTGGGAGAGAAGGCTTGCTGACCGCCATCATCGTCGTCCCGCTCGCGGGAGCCGCGCTCGTGCTGGCCCTCGGCCGCACCGCGGCCCTCGCCCGCGCCATCGCGCTGAGCGTGGTCCTCGTGGAGCTTGCGCTGACCGGCGCGCTGTTCGCCGCCTACGACCCGGCGGGCGGCTACAGCTTCATCGAGCGCGCCGACTGGATACCGGCGCTCGGCGTGCAGTACCTGCTGGGCGTGGACGGCCTGAGCGTGCCGATGGTGCTGCTCAACGGCATCCTGGGCGTCGCGGCGGTGCTGTCGTCGTGGACGGTGAAAGAGCGCGTGCGGGAGTTCTTCCTGTGGCTGCTGGTGCTTCAGGCCGCCGTCATGGGCGTCTTCGTCTCGATGGACCTGATCCTGTTCTTCGTCTTCTGGGAGCTCGAGCTGCTCCCCATGTTCCTCCTGATCTCGATGTGGGGCACCGGACGCCGCGAGTACTCCGCGATGAAGTTCCTGGTGTTCACGTTCCTGGGCTCGGCGTTCATGTTCGCGGCGATCCTGGTGCTGTACTTCTCGCTGCCCGATGGGGAACGGACGTTCGATATGATGGCGCTGGCCGGCAACGGCCTGGCGGGCGCGATCGCCCCGGCGGCGCTGGTGTTCGGCGGCTTCCTGATCGCCTTCGCGGTCAAGCTGCCCATCTTCCCGCTGCACACGTGGCTGCCGGACGCGCACACCGACGCCCCGACGGCCGTCAGCGTGATGCTGGCCGGCGTGCTGCTGAAGATGGGCGGCTACGGACTGCTCCGCATCAACGCGGGGCTGTTCCCCGGCGAGCTCGTCTCGGCCGCCCCGCTGCTGGCCGTGCTTGCCGTCGTGAACGTGCTCTACGGCGCGGTCGTCGTCATGCGGCAGACCGACCTCAAGCGGATGGTCGCCTACAGCAGCGTCAGCCACATGGGGTTCGTCGTGCTGGGGCTCGCGTCGGTGGGCGCGACGACCGGGCAGCTGAGCGGCGTGGGGTTGAACGGTGCGGCGCTCCAGCTCTTCACCCACGGGATCATCACGGGGCTGCTGTTCGTCGTCGTCGGGCTCATCTACGAGCGCGCGCACACGCGGCACATCCCCGACATGGGCGGCATGGCCAAGCAGATGCCGGTGATCGCGGTCGCGTTCCTGCTCGCGGGCTTCGGCGCGCTGGGGCTGCCGGGGACGGCAGGGTTCCCCGCCGAGATCATGGTCTTCCTCGGTGGGTTCACCGCGTATGCGTGGGCCGCGGCGCTCTCCGCCTTCGGCATCGTGCTGGCCGCGGGCTACATGCTGTGGGCGGCGCAGCGCACGATGTTTGGCCCGCGGATCGAGCGGTGGGATGGGTTGCGCGATGCCACCGCCGTCGACATGGGCGCCATCGGCGTGCTGCTCGTCCCGATGCTCGTGATCGGCGTCTACCCGCGGCTGCTGACCGACGTCTTCGACGCGGGCCTGGCGCCGATCCTGCGCGGGTTCGGAGGCTGACGTGGGCCTGACGCTGCGCGACCTGATGCTCGTCTCGCCGGAGCTGGCGCTGGTCGTCCTCGCGCTCGCCATCGTCCTGCTCGACCTGGTGCTCGAGCGCAAGCGCTTCGTGCTCGCGGTCGGCGTCGCGGGCCTGGGCGTGCCGCTGGCGGCTGCGCTCGGCCTCTGGGCCGTAGTCGCGGACGGCGGCGCGGAGATGGCGTTCCACGGAGCGCTGATCGTCGACACGTTCGCGCTCTACTTCAAGCTGCTCATCGTCGGCATCCTGGGGCTGCTGCTGCTCGCGAGCGCCGATCACATCGAGCGCTTCCGGCCGCACCAGGCGGAGTTCGTCGCGCTGGTGCTGCTCTCGGCGGCCGGCCTCATGCTGCTGGCGGGCGCGGCCGACCTCATCGCCGTCTTCGTGTCGCTGGAGCTGGCCTCGCTGCCGGTGGTCGCGCTGGTCGCTTTCGGGAAGAACGACCGCTCGATCGAGGCAGGCATCAAATACCTGGTGCTCTCCGGCGTCTCGGCGGCCGTGCTGCTGTACGGCTTCGCGTTCCTGTACGGCGCGACGGGCACCGTGCGGCTCGTCGCCCTCGACCCGGCGCTGCCGACGATCGCCACGATGCTCCCCGCGGTCGCGGACGGACGGCCCTTCGGCTCCACCGCGGTGCTCGTCGGCGTGGTGCTGGCGACGGCCGGATTCGGGTTCAAGCTCTCGATGGTGCCGTTCCAGATGTGGACGCCCGATGTGTACGAGGGCGCGCCCACGCCCGTCGCGGCGTTCCTGGCGACCGCGAGCAAGGCCGCGGCGTTCGCCATCGTGCTGCGGCTCTTCTACACGGCCCTCGGCGGGGCGAGCGCGGAGTGGTCGATCATGTTCGCGGTGCTGGCCGCGGTGACCATGAGCGTTGGCAACGTCGTGGCCATCGCGCAGTCGAACGTGAAGCGGCTGCTCGGCTACAGCGCCATCGCCCAGGCCGGGTACATGCTGATCGGCGTGGCCGCGGTCGCTGGTGGTGGCGGGGATCCGCTGGGCGTCCAGAGCGTGCTGTTCTACCTCGGCGGCTACGCGGCGATGAACCTGGCGGCCTTCTTCGCGGTCATCGCCATCACGAACGTCACCGGCGACGACCGCATCGAGGCGCTCGCCGGGATGGGGCGCCGCTCGCCCCTGCTCGCGCTGATCCTCGCCTTCGCGCTGATCTCGCTCATCGGCATCCCACCGACCGTCGGCTTCATGGGCAAGCTGTTCCTGTTCAACGCCGCGGTGAGCGCGGACCTCGCGTGGCTCGCGGTCTTCGGCGTCGTGAACAGCGTCGTGTCCGCGTACTACTACATGGGCATCGTCCGCACCATGTACATGCGCGAGCCGCCCGAGTTAGACGGGCCAGGCGAGCCGGGGCGCATCGGCGCGCCGGTGGCGGCGTGGCTCGCGATGGGCGTGGCGACGGCCGGGGTCGCGGTCCTCGGGGTCTGGCCGGCCTGGCTGCTGGACGTTGCCGGGAGCGCCGCGGGCGCGCTGGTGCCCTAGGACGACGCGGGGCGTGCGGCGCGGAACGCCGACAGCAGCCGCTCCGCCGCCTCGCGCGGGTTCTCGGCCTGCGTGACGGCCGCGATGACGCAGATGCAGTCGGCCCCGGCTGCCGCCACCTCGCCCACGTTCTCCGTCGTGATCCCGCCGATGGCCAGGAGTGGCGGGCCGCCGCTCGGGATCAGGCCGCGGACCTCGCGCAGCGTCTCCGGCCCGGCGGCGCGCGTGTCCGCCTTCGATCCGGTGTGGAACATGCGGCCGACCGCGATGTAGTCGGCGCCCTGATCGAGCGCCTCCTGCGCCTCGGTGACGAGCGCGTTGGAGGTGCCGGCGATCTGCCATGGGCGGAGCGTGCGGCGCGCCGCGGCCAGCGGCAGGTCGTGCTGTCCGAGGTGCACGCCGTGGGCGCCCGCGGCCACGGCCACGTCGGGGTGGTCGTTGACGACGAGCGCCGCGCCGTGGCCCTCGCATGTCCTCGCGAGCTCCTCGGCGAGCTCGGCCCAGTCGCCCTTGTCGCGCCCCTTGACGCGGAGCTGGAGCGCCGTGGCCCCGCCTTCGAGCGCCTGGCGGGCCACCCAGACGGGGTCGCGGTCGTTGGTGAGGTCCGGGTCCACGATCACGTAGAGGCCGCGAAAGCGCTCGGCGGTGCGGCGCCGGAAGCCCGATGCGGCCGCCAGCTCGGCGGCGGAGAGCACGCGCGCGAGGTCCGACAGCTCGGCGTACTCCGGCCCGCGGGGCATCGTTGCGGTGCTGACCTCGGCGATCTCGCGCAGCGCGCCGAGGAGCGCGAGGTAGCGCACCTCGAGCCCGCCCGGCCACTGGAGGGCCGAGATGCGCTCGACCGCCTCGTCGATGGCCGAGAGCACGCTGGGCGCGACGACGTCGAGGCCGAGGGCGCGCGCCGTCCGCATGCGCGATCGTGCGCGCTCGTCGTCGGCCGCCTCGCCGCTGAGGGCTGCTGCGAAGTCGCCGCGCACGTAGCGGAGCGCGGACAGCAGCCACTCCCGGGTGAAGTGCGGCGCGTCCTGGCCCGGCTTCTGGATGTCTTGGCTCGTCATGCCGCTCCGTAAGGTGTGCTCAGCGTGCCCCTGGGTCGGGCGAAGACCGGCGTCGCGCCCCTGTTGTGGGTCCAGGGCTGTGCCCTGGCTATCTGTGTCGGGAAAGCACTGCTGCTGTCGCCGTCGCGACCGCGAGGAGGGCGAAGGCCATCAGCCACAGCCCGTCGGTCTTCGCCAGCGGCTGCTGGGCGTCGATCACGGCGATGGTCCCGACCATCGCCACGAGGAAGCTGAGCACCATGATGAACAGGGCTCGGGTCCGCCAGCGCACCATGGGAGAACCGTACCACGTCTGCCGCGGCGGCTGAGGACGCGCCGCGCGTGGGCCATCCGCCTCTTGCCCGTGGGCGGGTGCTTCCGGACAATGCGCGCATGATCCAACCTCTCGTCCCGGGGGGCAGCGCAGCGCGCTTCGGCGAGGTCGTCGAGGCATCCATCGAGCGTCTGCTCGGACAGTGCCACCGGCTTTATGCCGCGCCCGTCCTGGGCACGCTCGTGCGCGCCGGGGAGTCCGTCTACGCCGTCGTCGAGGGCATAGAGACGGTCGCCCTCGACCCCACGCGGCCGATCGTGGCGCGCGGCGCGGAGGCGGCGTCCGAGGCCGAGGTGTATGCCGAGCACCCGCAGCTCGAGCGGCTGCTGCGGACGCAGGTCACGCTGTCGGTGATCGGCCACCGCGAGGGATCGGACGTGCGCCAGTACCTGCCGCCGCTGCCGCCGCGCATCCACACCTTCCTGCACGTGTGTGCGGCGGAGGAGGTGCGCGATTTCTTCGGGGACGGGCGGCCGGACTTCGCCTCGCTGCTGATCCGCCGCGGCCTGAGCGCGGGCGACGACGTGCTCGCGGCGGTGCTGCGGCAGGCCGCGGGCGCGTTCGAGGCGCCGGGAGACTTCCTGCTGACGGCCAGCCGGGGCGTCGCGGTGCTGCTGGCCGGGGATACGGCGCGGCTGAACGCCATCGTGCGCCGCCTGCCGCTGGGCTCGTGATGGGCGTGGACGCGATGGGCCCCCTGGGGATCGTTGTCGGCGGGTCGCTCTCCCGCGGCCTGGACGTGCGGCTCGGCTCGGCCGAGGCCGTCGAGCAGGCGAAGGTCGGTACGTTTGTGACCGTGCAGGGCGCGTCCAGTCGCTACTTCGGCATCATCACCGACCTGCGGCTCGATGCCGCCGACCCGCGCCTCGCTTCGGCGATGGCTGATGCCGACCCGGCGATGGCGAGCGTGCTCTCGGGCACGAGCGTCTATTCGCTGGCGACCGTCACGCCGATGCTGACCACCGGCGTTGCCGGAGAGGCGCCGACGCCGGCGAAGTCGCTGCCCGGCCACTTCTCGCCGGTGCACCGCGCCACCAACGAGGACGTGCAGGCGGTCTTCGGCTCCGAGGACGCGCGGCACATCTACATCGGCAGCCCGCTGGACATGGAGGACACGCGCGTCTGCCTGGACCTGGAGGAGTTCGTGAAGCGCTCCAACGGCGTCTTCGGCAAGAGCGGCACCGGCAAGAGCTTCCTGACGCGCATCCTGCTCGCGGGCATCCTCCAGCGCGGCGTGGCCACGAACCTCGTCTTCGACATGCACAGCGAGTACGGCTGGCAGACGAAGACCGAGTCGGGCTATTCGGCCAAGGGCCTCAAGCAGCTCTTCCCCAGCCGCGTGGCCGTCTTCACGATGGACCCGGCCTCCTCCCGCCAGCGCGGGGTGCAGACCGACTTCGAGGTGCAGATCGGGTACGACGAGATCGAGCCCGAGGACATCGCCATCCTCGCGCAGACGCTGAACATCACCGACCTGGGCGTGCAGGCGTGCTATACGCTGCAGCGCCACTTCGGTGCGTCCTGGCTCTTGGATTTCCTCGAGCAGCCCGCCGACGAGCTGGCCGAGCGCCTCGGCGAGAGCCCGAGCACGCTCGATGCGCTCCGCCGCCGGCTCGGGCATCTCCAGCGGCTCGACTTCATGCAGCCGCATGGCCAGGGCGCGGTCAAGCGCGTGCTGGACCACCTCGCCGACGGCCGCCACGTCGTCCTGGAGTTCGGCCGCTACGGCGACGACCTCACCGCATACCTGCTGGTCGCGAACCTCATCACGCGGCGCATCCACGAGGAGTACCGCAGGCGCACGGAGCAGGCGCTGGCGACCGACGGCAAGGACCCCGACCCGCTGGTCATCACGATCGAGGAGGCGCACCGCTTCCTGGGCCCAGGGATCGCCGGGCAGACGATCTTCGGCACCATCGCCCGCGAGATGCGGAAGTACCACGTCACGCTGCTCGTGGTGGACCAGCGCCCCTCCGGCATCGACGACGAGGTGATGAGCCAGGTGGGCACGCGCATCATCTGCCAGCTCGACAACGACCGCGATATCGACGCCGTCCTGGGCGGCGCCAGCGGAGCGCGCGAGCTGAAATCGGTGCTCTCGCGCCTCGAGCCCCGGCAGCAGGCGCTGATGTTCGGCCACGCGCTGCCGATGCCGGTGGTGATCCGTACGCGCGACTACGATGAGACGCTCTACGCGGAGATGTCGGTGCCGGGTGCCGGCGCGGCGCAGGGCCGCGACAAGCGCGACCTGTTCGGGTAGCCTTCCGGCCCGTTCCCACGGGCGAGCCCCGGTCTGCAGGACTCAGGCCGGCCGGAAGTTACAATTGTAATACTTCAGGAACTACATCTAGAGAACATCTGTAGGATCACTCACCACGATTGGAGGTCGGCGGCCTCGACTGCTAGCATGGACGTAGGGGGGATCCATGGACTTCATCGACTACATGCAGGCCCACGGCCACCAGCAGCTCGCCGTCTGGACCGACGCCAAGGCAGGCGTCAAGGCCTTCATCGCGATCCACGACACGACCCTCGGCCCCGCCCTCGGCGGCACCCGCATCTGGCCGCACCCGAGCGACGAGGCCGCCATCATGGACGCGCTGCGCCTCTCCCGCGCCATGACCTACAAGTCGGCGGCGGCAGGCCTGCCCCTCGGCGGCGGCAAGGGGCTCATCGTCGCCGACCCGCACAAGGACAAGACCGAGGCGATGCTCCGCTCCTACGGACGCTTCGTGGAGTCCCTCGGCGGCCGCTACATCACCACGGAGGACGTGGGCGCCACCGGCCAGGACATGGAGTGGATCGCCAAGGAGACGGCCCACGTGGTCGGTCTGCCCCAGTCTGCGGGCGGCAGCGGCAATCCGGCGGTGGTCACGGGCTTCGGCGTCTACCAGGCCATGCGTGCATGCGCCGAGGACGTGTGGGGCAGCGACTCGCTGGAGGGCCGCACGATCGCCATGCAGGGCTTCGGCAACGTCGCATCCTCGCTTGCCACCCACCTGATCGGCGCGGGCGCGCGGCTCGTGGTCACCGACATCGACCCCGGCGCCCGCGAGCGCGCGGCCGCCATCGAGGGGGTGCGGCTGGTCGACCCGGGCGCGATCTACGACGTCGAGTGCGACGTCTTCGCCCCGTGCGCGCTCGGCGGCGTGCTGAACGAGCGGTCGGTCGCCAAGCTTCGCTGCGCCATCGTCTGCGGCGCCGCGAACAACCAGCTCGCCACGGACGATGACGACCAGCGGCTCGCCGCCAGGGGCATCCTGTACGCCCCGGACTTCATCGCGAATGCCGGCGGCGTCATCAACGTCTACTACGAGTACACCGGCAACTACCAAGAGGCGAAGGCCATGGAGAAGGCGGGGCACATCTACGACACGACCAAGCAGGTCATCGCCCTCTCACGGGAGCGCGGCATCACCACCGCCGAGGCCGCCGACGCCCTCGCCGAGGCCCGCTTAGCCGAAGCAAGGGCATAGCCCTTGACCCACATGGGGTAGCGGCGCCGGAGCCCGCCATGCGCTGTCGCCCAAGGCCATTGTCGCTAAGCGGTAGCGAGTGGGTGCAGGGCTGCGCCCTGCCTGATGGGTGCGCACTCCGGCGCTCTTGGGTGGGGGTATCCCTTCTGCCTCATGACCGCAAGCCCCACCATACCGGCATAGACGTAGGGACGGCCGGCCCAGAGCGGCGGTCCCGGGCCAGGGGCGCATGGTCTACAGCTCCGACGACTGCAAGCAGCTCGCCGCGGATCTTTTCGAGCTACGCCGCGAGGCTGCTGCGACGGAGAAGCACCGCGACCAGCTCCAGGTCCAGCTCAAGGCGGCCGAGCACGTCCTCGCCGACCAGCAGGCGGACCACAACGCCTCGTACCGCCAGCTCGTGGAGATCGAGCGGGTCCTTGCCTTCGACGAGATCGCCCGCGGCATCGAGCACCGGCTCTTCAACGCGCTCACCCCGGTCGAGGGCTACACCGAGCTTCTCCTGGCGATGCCCGAGCGGTTGGCCGACCCCGCGCAGGCCAACGCCTATCTCACCGCCATCCTTGAAGCCGCGCGCGACGCCAAGGGGACGCTCGACACGGTCCGCGAGTTCTACTACAGCACGGGTAACGTCGATCTGCAGGAGCACAGCGAGGCGAGCAAGCTCCTCGCCGCAGCGCTCCAGCAGGAGGGCGTCGGCCGGTCCACGGAGCTCGCGCCGGGCGAGGCCGCGACCAAGGCCCTCTCGCCGCGCGAGTGGGACGTCCTGCGGCTGCTGGCCGACGGCATGAAGAACCGGGAGATCGCGGAGACGCTCTTCGTCAGCGAGAACACCGTGAAGACCCACATCCGCGGGATACTGACGAAGCTCAGCCTCAAGAACCGCACGCAGGCGGCGACCTTCGCGCTGCTGGACAGCCGGGCGTACTAGGCTCTGCCGCGCTTGTGGGCGACCGCGGCCGGCGCGAGCGAGTGGGTGCAGGGCTGTGCCCTGCTTAGGCGACTCCCCAGTCTTCTAGCTCGGCGTCCGAGATGCCGAAGTAGTGGGCGACCTCGTGGGTGATCGTCTCGCGCACCTGCTTCACGAGCTCCTCCTTGGTGGAGGAGACCTCTTCGATCGGCCCTTGGAACACCGTGATGATGTCCGGGAGCACCATGTTGTAGTTCCCGCCCCGGTCCGTGACCGGCACGCCCTCGTACAACCCCAGCAGCGTCTCGCTCGCGTCCAGGGCTGCGTGCCGCAGCTGCCGCCGCGTCGGCCAGCGGCGCACCTGGACGTCCACGTTGCGCATGATCGAGAGGAAGTCGTCGGGCAGCTCCTCGACCGCGTCGCGCACCACCTGCTCGAAGTCTGCCTTCCGCATCGGGCGGCCTAGCCTGCCTCAAGCTTCGAGCGCACCGACTTCATCGTGTCCACGCTGCGGGCGTCCGGCCCTTTCCCCTCGTAGCCCGGCACCTCCAGGTAGAAGGGCACGTCGCGGAATGCGGGGTGCGCCAGGATCGCGTCGAAGGCGGCCAACCCCATCTCGCCTTCGCCGATGTTCTCGTGGCGGTCGAGCGCGCCGCCCAGCGGCGGCTTCGAGTCGTTGCAGTGGACGGCGACCAGGTGATCGAGGCCGATCTCTCGCTCGAACTCGTCCATGACGCCCGCCACGGACCCGGGGGTCCGGAGGTCGTACCCGGCCGCGAAGCTGTGCTGCGTGTCGAGGCAGACCTGCACCCGTGGGTCGTCCAGCTCGCGGATGAATGCCCCGAGCTCGGAGAACTTCGAGCCGATGTGGTTGCCCATGCCGGCGCTGTTCTCCAGGATCAGCATCGCGTTCTCCGGCGCCTCGGCCAGCACCTCGCGGAGCGCGCCTATCACCTGCTCGAACACGCCGTCGAAGCCGCGTCCGCCGTGGCTGTTCAGGTGGAAGATGACGCCCATCACGTCGAGGTCGGCCGCGGCGCTCAGGTACTTCGCGAGCGACGATTTGCCGCGGGCCACGAGCGCCGGGTCGTCGCTGCCGAGGCTCACGAGATAGATGCCGTGGAAGACGTTGGGCCCGATGTCGAACTCGGCGGCCTTGCGCTTGAACTCCGCGACGGCCAGCTCGTCCAGCGGCTTGAAGCCCCAGCCGCGCGGCGAGGAGGGGAAGAGCTGGACGCACTCCGCGCCGATCTCGACCGCGTTGTCGATGGAGGCGTCCACGCCCCCGGCCGAGCGTGTGTGTGCACCGATCCGCACGGTCTCCTCCTTCTAGCTAGCGGGCTCGCGGGCCAGCGGGCTAGCGGGCTGGTGGGCGATGGTAGTCCGCTCCGCGACCGCACTATCTTACAGGCGTGGTCCCCGGCGCCGACGGCCTGGCGTCGGGACGCCGCTCCGCTTGCGTGGCACTTGCGTGGCATAGGATAGGGGCGGAGGCGTCACCATGACAGGCGCGGCGCACGACATACCCCCAGCCATCGACGTCGTCCAGGCGGGCCCCGCATCCGGCGGACCGCGCCGCTGGCGCGTGGCCTTCGACGTCGCGAACCGCGGCGCCGGGCCGGTGGTGCTCCTGGGCGCGTGGCTCCCCCACGGGCGCTTCCGGTGCGCGGAGCAGCCGCTGGCAGACCTCGTGCTCCCGCCCGGCGGCACGACGGAGCTCGCCTTCGAGGCCGCCTTCGACGAGCGGCCGGGCACGGTGGTGGAGAACTGCTTCGTGATCCTCCGGGTACGCTGGCGGGATGAGGTTTGGCGCGTCATGGCGCGCCTGAGCGTCACGGCCGCCGCGAAGGGCGAGCCGCGTGCCGCGCCGCAGCTCGTGACGGCGCACCGCGTCGGTTTCTCGGGCTAGGCCGCAAGCTCGCTGGCGATGGAGGGCGGGGCCGCCGATGCTAGAATCGGCGCGACGCCATCCCCCCTCCAGGAGAGTCGCCGTGCGCGAGGACGACCGCACCCTGCTCGGCCGCATCCGAGGCTGATACCTCAACTGAAGCGGTGACTTCGAAGAGACCACGGGCATGGTCTCCAGCACGGTTGGGATGGCGCTCGACGATGTCGTCGAGGCGCTCAGTCGCATGGCGCGGGAGTACGCCGACGACGAGGAGTACAGGGCGCTCCGCGCCGCCCTCCCCGACGATTTCCCCTTCTAGGCAGGGCACAGCCCTGCACCCACTCGCTCGCGCCGGGCCGCGGATGCCGACGGCTGATGGTTGGGCGCTCGCCGGACCGCAGGGGGTCACGTCCGAGTGAGGGCGCACGGCCGTGCGCCCCTACAGGTGCCCCCCATCGTCAGCGCGCCCCTGTTGTGGGTCAAGGGCTGTGCCCTTGCCAATACTCGCGGTTCCCTGTCATCGCTTGCACGTGGCCGTCCCACTCCAGGTTCCATGCGTTGAGGCCAAGCCTGACCGCGTGGCGCACGCGCTTCTGGGTTGCGTCATCCGTGGCGTAGAGGCGGAGCAGGTCGATCTGGCGCGTTCCGTGTCCCACGTCCTGCTCGGCGTGGATGCGGTAGGTCTCCGCCGCGTGCTCCGAGAAGCCGTAGTGGCCGATCAGCTCCGGGTAGACGAGCGCCGCGGCGCCGTCGGGCCCGCCGTGCTGGCTCTCCACGAGCGCGAGCATCGCCACGCCTTCGAGCGCCGAGCGGCGCTGGCAGTGGCCGAGGATCATCTCGATCGCCGCGAGCGTGCCCGGCGTGGGGTCCGTGGTCTCGGCCTCCTCGCGGGAGACGCCGCCCTCCTCCAGGAACTGGAACATGATGTCCACGTGGGACTTGGGGCCGGCCAGCTCCTCCATGTAGTTCTCGAGGACGGCCTCGCTCAGGCCGGGCAGCCGCTCCTCGGCGGCGTGGGCAGCGATGTAGCCGAAATACACCGGGTTCTCGCGCACGCGCAGGTAGTGCTGCTTCTCGCCCAGGATGATCTGCTCGCGCGTCCATCGGTGCTTGGCGATGCCCTGGAACCAGGGGTGCTCGCGCATCGGGAACGTCCGTGCGTAGGCCCACAGCTCCGCGATAAAATCGTCCACGTTCATGGCGCCCTCCTGCTGAAGGGCGCATGCTACACCCCTCACGGATCACCGAGGCGCGGCCGGACGGCGGCCGGGGGAGCTCACCGTCGATGAAGGCCGTCGTCCTCTACGAGCCAGGGATGCGTCCCTCCGTCCGCGACGAAGAGCGGGCGGCGCCCCCCGCTGCGCCTGGGCGCGCCATCGTCCGTGTGGAGGCGGCCGGGTTCTCCCACCACGACGTCCTCGTGCTCTCCGGCGTGCTGCGCCGCGGCGTGCGGACCCCGCTCGTGCTGGGGCACGAGGTCGCGGGCGTCGTCGAGGCCACGGGCGAGCGCGTCGTCGTGCTGCCGGGTGGCCTTGGGCACGCCGAGGACGGCGGATTCGCCGAGCGGGTCAGCGTGCCGGAGGATGCGCTCGTGGGGGTGCCCGCCGCGCTGCCCTTCGCGCAAGCGGCGCTGCTCGCGTCGCCGATCGGCGTGGCCGTGAAGGCGGTGGCGGACGTCGGCGGCGTCGAGCGCGGGCACACCGTCGTCGTCACGGGCGTGAGCGGCGGGCTCGGCGCGCACGCCGCCCAGGTCGCGCGCGCCCTGGGCGCCCGCGTGATCGGCGTCACGGGCTCGGCGGGCAAGCAGGGCGCGCTGGAGGGCGTGGCGTGGCTCGATGCGGTCGTCGGCCCCGGCGGTTTGCCGTGGCCCGAGATGGTCCGCGCGCTGACGGACGATGAGGGCGCCGACGTCGTCATCGACACCGTCGGCGCCGGTGGGTCCGTGGACGGCGCGGTGCGCTCGCTCGCGCGCGGTGGGCGCGTGGTGCTGCTGGGCCAGATCGAGCCGGGCCAGAGCGGGCTCGCTCCGGCGGAAGTCGTGTTCCGCGAGGCCACGATCGCCGGGAGCCTGGGCGCGGAGCGCACGCACGTCGAGCGAGCGCTCGCGATGGTCGAGGCGGGCGACGTCGTGCCGCAGATCGACCGCGTGCTGCCGCTTTCCGCGGCGTCGGTGCTGGACGCGTACCGACTGCTCAGAGGCCGGGCGGTGATGGGCCGCATCGTGCTCAAGCCAGCAGGCTAGGCGGGATGTTGGTGCCCCACGGCCCCTTCGACCATCCCCCCGTCCCCCTTCCAGCCTGGAAGGGGGTGATGAAGCCGGATACGGGGGACACCCCCGTGCCCCCGGCAAAGGGGCTTCGCCCCTCTGCACACCCGCCCGCTCACGCTGAGCGGCTTCTTATCGAGCGCTGGGTCCGCGTTGAACAGTGCGCACCGCCCGCGCGGACGGCACTACCGGTTGTGGGTCAAGGGCTATGCCCTTGCGCGGCGGCCTAGGAGGGGGATGCGGCGGAACATCGCGCCGATCTCGCCCTGCTCCCAGGACACGAGGATCAGGCTTGCGATGAAGATCGAGCTGTACGTTCCCACGATCACGCCGGTGAGCAGCACGTAGAGCAGCGGCTTTATCGACGGGCCGGCGAAGAGCAGCAGCGAGGCCACGACGACGAGCAGCGTGATCGACGTGTTCAGCGAGCGTCCGACCGTCTCGCGCACGCTGATGTTCACGAGCTCGGCGATGGCCGCGCCCGGATAGCGCGCCACGTTCTCGCGGACGCGGTCGAACACCACGATCGTATCGTTCACGCTGTAGCCGATGGTGGCCAGCACGCCCGTGATGAACATCGCGTTGACTTCGAGGCCGATGAGCTTGCCCAGGATCGAGAAGACGCCGAGCACGATGAGCACGTCGTGGGCCAGCGCGATGACCGCCGCGGTGCCGTAGCGGAACGGCGAGGGCACGCGCCGGAATGCCCACGTCACGTAGATCAGGATGACGAGCGAGGCCACCAGCACGGCGGTCATGGCGTTGCGCACGTTCTCGGCGCCGATGACGCCCGAGACGAAGTCGAAGGTGCCGATCTGCGCACCGCCGAGGTCGTCGAGTGCCTGACGCACGAGGGTCTCGTCGCGCGCTACGACCACGTTGCCTTCGTCGTCGAGCTCGTCGAGCTCGAGGGAGCCGAGGCGGATGAAGAAGCGGTTGTTGCCGCCGCCCTGGACGATCGCCTCGGGGTGGCCGATGCGGTCGAGGGCCGCGCTGACCTGCGCGCCCGTCACGGGCTCTGCGAAGTCGACCGTGAGGGCGGCGCCGCCGCTGAAGTCGATGCCCGGCTTCAGCGCGGGCGGCCAGAACAGCGTCACGATGGAGGCCAGGACGAGGAGCCCCGAGACGAGGAAGAACCACTTGCGGTAGCGGACGACGCCCATCAGGCGCCGCCTTCAGATGGCGTGTGGGCCGCCGGGGCTGCGTGGGCCCGGGCCGGCGTGGACTCCGGCGTGAACAGGTTCGGCCAGCGCGCCAGCGCCGTTCCCCCGACGATGGCCAGGAGGTTGCGGCTGATGAAGATGGCCGTGAACATGCTCATGAGCACGCCGATCATCAGCGAGACCGCGAAGCCGGTGACGGGTGAGTTCGCCGTGCTGGTCCCGAACAGGAACAGGACGCCGGCGATCAGCAGCGTCGATACGTTGCCGTCGCGGATCGACGTCCACGCGCGGTTGAACCCGATCTGGATCGCGAAGGGGAGCGTGCGGCCGATCCGCAGCTCCTCCTTCATGCGCTCGAAGATGAGGATGTTGGCGTCGACCGCCATGCCGAGCGAAACGATGAACCCCGCCAGTCCCGCCAGCGTCAGCGTCACGGGGATCAGCTTGAAGATCGCCAGCACCATCGCGGTGTAGAAGATCAGCGCGACCGCGGCGACGACCCCCGACGCCCGGTAGTACGCGGCCATGAACAGCAGCACCAGCGCGAGCCCCACGAGGCCCGCCACGAGCGCGTCCTCCAGCGACTCGGCGCCGAGGGATGCCGCGACGAGGCTGGACGAAAGCTCGGTGATGTCGATGGGCAGCCGGCCGGACTCGATCTGGATCGCGAGACGGCGGACGTCCTCGGGCGTGAAGTTGCCCGTGATCTGCCCGTTCCCCGCGAGGATCGCCGATTGCACGGTGGCGGAGACCAAGACGTCGCCGTCCAGCACGAAGGCGAGCTGGTCCGGGTGCGTCGGCGTCGTGGTCCTGGTGGAGAAGAGGCGCTGCGTGAGGAGCGCGAACGCAGCCGCGGAGTCGTTGTTGAGCTCGAAGACGAGGACGGGCCTGCCCGTGGTGGGGTCCTGGTTGGCCGACGCGCGGGCCATGTTCGAGCCGTCCAAGCCGGTCTCGCGGTCCTCGAAGCTGCCCGGCACCGAGTCGCTGCACGCGCCGGGGGCGAATCCGTCGTTGCAGATGCGCTCGATGATCTGGAGCACCGCCGTCCGCCCGATGAGCGCCTTGGCCTGCTGGATGTCCTCGACGCCCGGCAATTGGATCAGCAGCCGGTCCGTGCCGAGCTGCTGGATGCTCGGCTCCGCCACGCCGAGGCGGTCCACCCGGCGCGTGATGGTGGAGATGAGCCCCTCCATCTGCTCCGGCGTCGGGGGGAAGTCTTCGCTGCCGGCCTGGTAGATGAGCTGCGTGCCTCCGGCGAGGTCCAGGCCCAGCCGGAGTCCCAGGATGTCGTCGCTGCCACGCTGGAATTGGAAGAAGCCGGCGCTCAGGTCGATCTTCTGGACCAGCAGCGACGAGAAGGCCACCGCCATGATGATGACGATGGTCAGCAGCGATTTCCAGCGGAGGCGGCGTAGCAAGATCCAGGGTCCTCTGTGTTGGTCCGGATGGGGTGCGCGGTCAGCGGATGCGGCCGAGCGCCCTCTTATGGCTCACGTTGAAGGCTACAGCGCCCGCGGAGCGCCTGCGGCGACGGGCTCGCGCGCCTCGTCCGCGGCTTCCTCGTCCTCGCCGTCCTCCTCCGTGCCGGAGGTGATCTCGTAGAGATCCTCCTTCGAGCGGATGAGGTCGAGGAAGAGCACGCCGTCGAGGTGGTTGCTCTCGTGCTCCAGCGCCTGGGCGAGCAGGTCGGTCACGCCCTTGTACCGCACGGGGTTGCCGTCGAGGTCGATGGCGCGGGCCCATATCTTTTCCGCCCGTAGGATACGCGCCTCCCAGCCGGGAAGGCTCAGGCATCCCTCGGTCACCTCGCGCTCGCCCTCCCGGCGCGTCACCACGAGGTTCACGAGCACCGTCGGCTCCTCGTCCCCGGGGAGCTGGATGACGCAGACCCGCTTGGGCACGCCGACCTGGTTCGCGGCGAGCCCCACCCCGCTGTAGTATTCCATCGATTCGATGAGATCCTCGGCGAGCCGGCGCAGCGCCGGGTCGTTCAGGTCGCGGACCTTCTTCGCCTTCTCGCGGAGCGACGGGTCGGGGATGTAGTGCATGGGCAGGACGGCCATGCGCCCAGTATATCGCCTGCGTGCCGCCGTGGCGCGGCCGTTGGCCTGCAAGTTGGCGACCCGCGGCCGCCGCATACCGCAAGCTGGGCTCCGTGCCCATATCTTAATACTCCCTGGGCAAGCTGCCGGAAGGGCACAGCCCTTCACCCACTCGCTGCCGCGTGGCATAAGCGCCCCGGCCAGCGCACGGCCGCCCATGCCCGAGACCTGCGCCCTGCGCTGGCGAGTGGGTCAAGGGCCGTGCCCTTGCTGCTAGAATCTGGGGGCTATGGCTGATTATGCGACGCATCACTTCACGGCCGCCTCGCGCTACACCGTCTCCGTTGATTACGACCGCCGGCTCTACGCGCACGATATCGAGGCGTCGATCGCCCATGCGCGGATGCTGGGCAGGCAGGGCATCGTGTCGGAGGCCGACGCCGAGGCCATCGTCGGCGGGCTTGGGGACGTGCGCCGTGAGATCGAGGCCGGTGGCTTCGACTGGCGTGACGACCTCGAGGACCTGCACATGAACATCGAGGCGCGGCTGCACGAGCTCATCGGCGAGCCCGCGGCGCGCCTGCACACCGCGCGCTCGCGCAACGACCAGGTGGCGACCGTCACCCGCATGTACGTCCGCGACGCCATCGCCGAGACGATCGCCGGCCTGCGGCGGCTCCAGGACGCGCTGGTGTCGGTCGCCGAGGCGCACCGCGAGGCCATCATGCCCGGCTACACGCACATGCAGCGCGCGCAGCCCGTGCTCTTCGCGCACCACCTGCTGGCGTACTTCGAGATGTTCGACCGCGACGCCGAGCGCTTCTCGGAGACCGCGGCTCGGACGAACGTGCTGCCGCTCGGTGCCGGTGCGCTTGCGGGCGTGCCGTACCCCATCGACCGCGAGTGGGTCGCTGGCGAGCTCGGCTTCGACGGGCTCAGCGCGAACTCGATGGACGCCGTGGCGGACCGCGACTACATCGTCGAGTTCCTGGCTGACGCCGCGATCTGCATGATGCACTGCTCGCGCCTCGCCGAGGAGCTGGTGCTCTGGTCGTCGACCGAGTTCGGCTACGTGCGCCTCGGCTCCGAGTGGGTGACCGGCTCCAGCATCATGCCGCAGAAGCGCAACCCCGACTTCGCGGAGCTGGCGCGCGGGAAAACCGGGCGCGTGTACGGGAGCCTCGTCGCGCTGCTGACCGTGCTCAAGGGCTTGCCCCTCGCGTATAACCGCGACCTCCAGGAGGACAAGGAGGGGCTGTTCGACACCGTCGACACCCTCGGCGCGACGCTCGATGCCTTCTGCGGGATGCTCGGCTCCATCGAGGTGGACGAGGCGCGCATGGAGGAGGCGGCCCAGGACAGCGCGCTGCTCGCCACGGACATGGCCGACTACCTGGTGGGCAAGGGCGTCGCCTTCCGCGACGCGCACGCGGCGGTGAGCGCGCTGTCCGAGGCGGCCTCGGCGCGGGGCGTGGGGCTGGGCGAGCTGTCGCTCGATGAGCTGCGCGAGCGCTCGCCGGCCTTCGATGCGGACGTCAAGGACCTGACGGCGCGGGCGAGCGTGGCGGCGCGTGACGTCGAGGGCGGCACGGCCCCGTCGCGGGTCGCGGACGCGCTCGCGCAGGCCCGCAAGCGCTTGGGGGCGGCGCATGGCTAGCGTCAAGGGGGCTGGCGTCATCAAGCTTGCGCCGTCCATCCTCGCGGCCGACTTCGCGCGGCTCGGCGAGCAGGTGCGGGAGGCGGAGGACGGAGGGGCCGACTACATCCACGTGGACGTGATGGACGGCCGCTTCGTGCCCAACCTCACGATCGGGCCGGGCGTGGTCGCGGCGATCCGGCCGCACACGAGCCTCCCGCTCGACGTGCACCTGATGGTGGTCGAGCCGGAGCGCCTGATCCCCGACTTCGTCTCGGCCGGCGCCGACAAGGTGACGGTGCACCAGGAGGCGGTCCCGCACCTGCACCGCGCGGTGCACCAGATACGGGAGCTGGGCGCGGCGGCGGGCGTCGCCATCAACCCGTCCACGCCCGCCTCGACCCTCGATGAGGTGATCGCGGACGTGGACCTCGTGCTCGTGATGACCGTGAACCCCGGCTACGGCGGGCAGTCGTTCATCGCAAGCGTGCTGCCGAAGGTGCGGCGGGTGCGCGAGATGATCGAGGCGGCCGGGCTTGCGGTCGAGCTCGAGGTGGACGGCGGGATCAAGAAGGACAACGTGCGGAAGCTCGTGGAGGCGGGCGCGGACGTGATCGTCGCCGGATCCGCGGTCTTCAACGACCGGGTGAGCGTCGCTCAGGCGCTCGGGGAGCTGCGGAAGGGCATCGGCGGGTAGGACGGGGCCGGGTGCTAGACCAGCAGCCGCTTCTGCTTGTTCTGCGCGGTGCGCAGGCAGCGCGTGCAGACCTTCAGCCGCTGGCTCTTGCCGTCCACGACGAGCTTCGCGCGCTGGATGTTCGGGAAGAACCAGCGGTTGGTGTGGCGGTTGGAGTGGCTGACGTTCTTGCCGGCCCGCCTCCGGGCGCCGCATAGCGCGCACATGGCCATCGTCGGTGCCTCTCGGGCGCTCGGTTGCCGGGTGTGGTTGTGGCCCCGGCATCGCGCTCATAGAATGCGGGCGCCAAGCGCCCGTCGCACGCCAAGTCTAGCACGGGCTGGCGGGCCGGCCAAGACGATGGTCAAACGCAACGCTTCCACCCCAGATGGGGCCACCATAGACGGCGAGCTGTTCCGAGAGCTCGTTCACGCAGGCACCCGGTGTCTGGAAGCGAACGTGGACGCCATCAACGCGCTCAACGTCTTCCCCGTGCCCGACGGCGACACCGGCATCAACATGCTGCTGACGCTCAGGGCAGCCAACGAGTCGCCGGAGATGCCGCGCGCAGGCACGGGCACCGTTGCTCAGGTCGCCCACGCGCTGGCCCGCGGTGCGCTCCTGGGCGCCAGGGGGAACAGCGGCGTCATCTTCTCCCAGTTCATGAAGGGGATCTCCAACGGGCTCGCCGGCCGCGTCGAGTGCGATGGCCCGGGCCTTGCCGCGGCGCTGGCCGCCGCGTCGACCGCCGGCTACCAGGCCGTCGGTAAGCCGGTCGAGGGCACCATGCTCAGCGTGATGCGCGCGGCCGCGGAGGCGGTCGAGTCGCATCGGGGCACGCCGTCCGAGGTGCTGCGGGACGCGCTGCAGGCTGCCGAGCGCGCCCTCGCGCACACGCCGGAGCAGCTGCCCATCCTCAAGGAGGCCGGCGTCGTGGACGCGGGCGGGCAGGGCGTCGTCGCGTTCCTGACCGGCGCGCTCGGCTGCCTGGACGGCACCGAGGCGACGCTGACCATTGCAGTCCCGGAGGGCGGCGCTGGCGCCGCTGCGGCGGGCGTCACGCACGAGTTCCTGGAGCACACCGAGGACGAGCTCTACGGCTACTGCACGCAGTTCATCGTCGAGGGCGAGGGCATCGACGTGGACGCGGTGCGCGAGCAGGTGATGGCGATGG
>JADFQE010000097.1 GCA_022561985.1 Chloroflexota bacterium | reverse complement strand
GTCGTGCACAATCACGAGGACCTTGTTGCCTTCACCGGGTTTCGCGCTCCCGCCGGGGGGGACTGCGTCGGGATTGGTGCTGATCCATTTGAGGTCTTTGGCCGCGGCCTCGGTCTGATTGCTCCCGACCGCTTGGAGCGTCACCTCGTTGCCTTCAGCGACATCCGCCAAGACGGGCAGAACCACGAGTATGGCGACTGCCGCCGCCATCAACGTTCCGAAGATTCCCACTTTGCTGAATCGCACTTCCTACCCCCTTGGTGAGCCATTGTGTCAGGTCTACGGGTCACGGACTTCTGCTTCTGCGCGCCGCCTTCCCCATGGATGCTGCGGCGAGAGTCACATTCGGTATCGAGCTATCCCCTATCCGCCCACGACACGAACGCGGTGCTCATGGCACCTGAATCCGTTGCATGTCCGCGACGGTTTTTACCAGTTCACCGGTCCGTTTGTCAAGCGACGGCCAAGGCGATGAAGAGGGATCTGCCTCCTGTCCACCGGCCGAACCGCGCTGTTTTTGGCCTCTCCTGCCTCGGAAGTACCGCGCCTCTGATCCCGTGTCCACTTCCCTGCCCCCGGGCTCCGCTGATCCTGCGATGCCCTGAGCAAGGCGGTCAAGGGCTCGACGCGCCATCGGACGTGGAAATACTAGGCTACGGCCGAAATCGCTGTCAATAGGTTCACTGCCCCGGATTTGGGATTCCTGCCGACTTTCCACGCGGGCCCGGCAGCAGACCGCGGCCCGGCCCGCGCACAAGGGCACGGCCCTTGACCTGCCTATATCTCTTTGGTGAGCGTCGTGAGGAACTCTTCGTTGCTCTTCGTGCGGCTCAGGCGCTCGATGACACGCTCCGTCGCCTCGACGGAGTTCATCGAGTCGCTGGCGATCATGCTGCTCATCCGCCGCAGCAGGTAGACCTGGCGCAGCGTCAGCTCGTCGAGCAGCAGCTCCTCGCGCCGGGTGCCGCTGCGCTGGATGTCGATGGCGGGGAAGGTCCGGCGCTCGGCGAGCTTGCGGTCCAGGTGCAGCTCCATGTTGCCGGTGCCCTTGAACTCTTCGTAGATGACCTCGTCCATGCGGCTGCCCGTCTCGACGAGACATGCAGCCAGGATCGTGAGGCTGCCGCCCCCCTCCACGTTGCGCGCGGCGCCGAAGAAACGCTTCGGCGGATAGAGCGCCACGGGGTCGATGCCGCCCGAAAGCGTCCGTCCGCTGCTGGGCACCGCCAGGTTGTAGGCGCGCGTGAGGCGTGTGATGGAGTCCAGGAGGATCACCACGTCCCGCCCCGACTCCACCAGCCGCTTGGCGCGCTCGAGGCAGAGCTCGGCGACGCGGCAGTGGTCCTCGACCGGCTCGTCGAACGTCGAGCTGAAGACCTCGCCGTGCACGGAGCGCTTCACGTCCGTCACCTCCTCCGGGCGCTCGCCGATGAGCGCGACCATCAGATGGACGTCGGTGTGGTTCGCCGTGATACCGGCTGCGATGTCCTTGAGGAGGGTCGTCTTCCCGGCCTTGGGCGCGGAGACGATCAGCCCACGCTGCCCACGGCCGATGGGAGCGAGGAGGTCGATCATCCGGGTGGAGAGCACCTTCGGGTCGTTCTCCAGCCGCATCAGCTGGTCGGGGAAGATCGGCGTCAGGTTCTCGAAGGACACCCGGCGCCGGAGCGCGTCCGGGTCGACGCCGTTGACCGCTTCGACGCGCGTGAGTCCGTAGTAGCGCTCGGACTCCTTGGGGGTCCGCACCTGTCCGAGCACCAGGTCGCCGGTACGGAGGTTGAACCGCCGGGCCTGCGACTGCGAGACGTACACGTCGTTCTGCCCGGGGCGCCGCCCGTTCTGCCGGAGGAAGCCGTAGCCGTCGGACATGAGCTCCAGGATGCCGCTGGCGAGCTGGTACCCCTCCTGCTCGGCGTAGCCCCTGAGCACCCGGTAGAGCAGCTCGTCCCGTTGGATGTTGGCCGGCAGGTCGCCGTTCGCGCTGCCCTGCTCGTGCAAGAGCGCTGTCAGCTCCTCCGAGCTCTTGTCTCCCAGTTCCGCGATGTTCATATCGATGGTTCTCCGTGTGTTTCCAAAAGCGCCAGCCTCGGGCCGGCCGCGCGTCCGCGAGCAGCGTGCGAGAGACTCGTGTGGTGTGGTGTGGTAGGTGGGATGGGGCTTCGGCCAGTGCGTGTGGTGTGCCCGGTGCGGGTGGTGTGCGGGGTCGATACCGCTCGGTGCAGCGGGCTTGAGACCTGTGTGAACCGGAAGCTTGGGGTGCCGGAAGCTTGGGGTGAGGGAGTAGCTCGTACTCGGGTGGCTATCGCCGACGCGCCCTCGTCACGAGGGTGCGGCATCTATCCAACGGTCCACGATCAAGTGGGTGGGAGAGAGAAGAAGCTTCCGGGTGGACGACGCGAGAAGTGCGTCAATGACGACTGTACGCGCCGGGTTTGAGGATTGCAACCCTTTTCAGGCGCTCACGGTGCGGTGCACGGGGTCGGATCAGCCGGCGGGCGCCCGCCGCTTGGGCTCTCGCGTCGACGCGGGGGCCTCGAGCGGCAGCACGTGCTGGCCGCCTTCGCGGAGGACCTGGCGCGCGGCGCCGACGAACCCGTTGAACAGCGGGTGGGGCGTCTGCGGGCGCGAGCGGAACTCCGGGTGGAACTGCACGCCCACCATGAAGGGGTGGTCGGTCTGCTCGATGATCTCCACGAGCCGCCCGTCGGGCGAGAGGCCGCTCGCGAGCATCCCCACCTCGTGCAGCGGCTCGCGGTAGGCGTTGTTGAACTCGTACCGGTGGCGATGGCGCTCGACCACCTCGGCGGCCCCGTACGCGGCCCAGGCCTTGGTCCCCGGCACGAGCTGGCACGGATAGTTGCCGAGGCGCATCGTCCCGCCCATCTCGCTCACGTCGCGCTGGTCCGGCATCAGGTCGATGACGGGGTCTGGCGTCGCCTCGTCGAACTCGGTGGAGTTGGCAGCGGAAAGCCCGAGCATATTGCGCGCGTGCTCGATGACCATGACCTGCATGCCGAGGCACAGGCCAAGGTAGGGGACGGCGTGCGCCCTGGCGTACTCGACGGTGCGCACCATCCCCTCGACGCCGCGGCTGCCGAACCCACCGGGGACGATGATGCCGGAGACCTCGCTGAGCCAGGCGTCCGGGCCGTCGCGCTCGACGTCCTCCGACTGCACCCAGGAGATGGCGACGTCCCGGTCGTGGAAGAGGCCGGCGTGCCGCAGCGCCTCGCGGACGGAGATGTAGGCGTCGGGCAGGTCGGCGTACTTGCCGACGACGGCGACGGGCAGCTGCTCGGTGAGCGAGGCCATGCGCTCGACCATCTCACGCCACGCCACCATGTCGCGCTTCTTCGTGCGCAGGCTGAGCGCGCGCACCAAGATGTCGCCGATGCCCGCGTCCTCGAGGATCATCGGGACCTCGTAGATATTGTCCGCCGTCACGAGCGGTATGACGGCATCGCGCGGCACGTCGCAGAAGAGCGAGATCTTGTCCTTGGCGCTATCGGGGATCTCGAAGTCCGCGCGGCAGACGATGGCGTCGGGCTGGATGCCGATGGCGCGCAGCTCCTTGACGCTGTGCTGGGTCGGCTTGGTCTTGAGCTCGCCCGTGGCGCCGATGTGCGGCAGCAGCGTGACGTGGACGTAGAAGACGTTGTCCCGCCCCACGTCATTGCGCATCTGGCGGATCGCTTCGAGGAAGGGTTGGCCCTCGATGTCGCCGACGGTGCCGCCGACCTCCACGACGACGACGTCCGGCGAGCTCTCCCGCTCGACGCGCCGCATCAGGTCCTTGATCGTGTCGGTGACGTGGGGGACCGTCTGGATCGTCCCGCCGAGGTAGTCGCCGCGGCGCTCCTTGCTGATGACCTTCGTGTAGACCTGCCCGGCGGTGACGTTCGAGCTCGCGGTGAGCTCGATGTCGATGAAGCGCTCGTAGTGCCCGAGGTCGAGGTCCGTCTCGCACCCGTCCTTGGTGACGAACACCTCGCCGTGCTGGTACGGCGACATGGTGCCGGGGTCCACGTTGAGATAGGGGTCAAGCTTCTGGATGGAGACGGACAGGCCACGGCTCTTGAGGATGCGCCCGATGGACGCAGCGCTGATGCCCTTGCCCACCGAGCTCACGACCCCGCCCGTGACGAAGATGTATCGCGTCGCCATCACACACCTACCCGCAGCGGATCGAGCGGCAGACACGAAACGCGCTCAACGGTGAGCGCGCGGGTGCGTCGGATGCGTTTGGAAGAGGGGACAGTGCGCCGGTGGAGCTCTCGACGGATCTTCTGGCGCTCGATATGTCCCTGCACGAACGGATTCTAGGGGCGGGCCGGAAAGGGTGTCAAGACACGGAGCGGGCGCTCCCGCTCACTCCTCGCTTCCCTCACCCCTCACTCCTTGGGGCGTCGCCCCCCTGCCGGGCCTGGCGCAGGAACTCTTCGATGCCGAGCACGGCCTGTCCCGGATCGGGCATGTCGTCGGCGCCTTCGCCCTCCGCCGGTCCATCGCGCCAGCGCGAGTCCCACTGCTCCTCCAGGCGCTCGACGTAGGCCTTGAGCTCCGGCTCGTCGGCCAGCGCGCGCTCGACGCGGCGGTCGAAGTTCGAGCCCTGGGAGCGCAGCGGCTCGACGTCGACGCTGATGTTCACCAACCGCTCGAGCCCGCTCAGCAGCTTGAGGCTCACCTTGGGGTTCGGCGAGACGTGCAGGTAGTGCGGTGCGTGGCCCCACAGACTCACCCCCGGCACGCCCAGGCGGCGCAGGGCGTCCATCAGCACGCCGGTGATGCCGGTGGGGCCGGTGTAGCGCGAGCGGCGGACCTTGATCCCGCTCAGCAGTCCACGGAGCTCTGGGCTCGTGGCGGTGGAGGTCAGCCGCGGCTCGCGCGTGTGGGGCACCGCGTCCAGCAGCGCGCCCGTGTGGATCACGCGGATCACGCCCAGCTCCTTGACGGCGGCCGCGAGCGACTCCGAGAAGGTGCGCCACTTGAGGTTCGGCTCGACGCCCACGAACACCACCAGATCGGACACACCCTCTCCGCCCCGGAGCAGGAAGAGCTCGTTGGCCGGCCACTCGATGTACCGGTTCCCGTCGCCGTCGAACTTCGTGTGCGGACGGACGCGGGTGAAGTTGTAGAACTCCTCCGGGTCCACCTCCGCGAACTTCGTGGCGCCGGCGTTCTCGACCAGGTACCGGAGCGCATGGGTCGCCGAGTCCGCGGCGTCCGCCCACCCGGCGAAGGCGAACAGCATCACGGGATCCTTCAGGTCGGTGGGGGGATCGTACTGCTTGAAGAAGTCCACGTGTCCTCCGTCCCCACAGTCTATCACCCGACTCTGGGCACCCGACTCTGGGCACCCGACTCCGGACGCCCACCCACGGACGCTACTCCAAGAGGACGTTGTCGATGAGCCGCACCCCTCCCATGCGGACCGCGACGGCGAGCATCGCCGCGCCCGGTCCCGCCCACGGCGCCATGGTCTCCGGGTCCACCACCGCCACGTAGTCGATCGCGTCGATCAGCGGCTCGCGGGCGAGGCGCTCGCGGCAGCCCGCCTCGAGCTGCGCCCGGACCTGAGTACCGGCCCCCGCGGGCACGCCCGCGCCGATGCGGAACCGGTCGCGCGCCGCCGCGAGCGCGCGGTACACCGCGGGCGCCGCCGCGCGCTGCTCCGGGCTCAGGTAGGCGTTGCGGGTGCTCACCGCCAGGCCGTCCGCCTCCCGGACCGTGGGCACCGCGACGATACTCACGGGGATGTCGAGGTCGGCAACCAACCGCCGGACCACCGCGAGCTGCTGGGCGTCCTTCTGCCCGAAGTAAGCGCGCTCAGGACCCACCTGCAGCAGCAGCTTGGCCACGACCGTCGCAACGCCGTCGAAGTGGCCAGGCCGCGCCTCCCCTTCGAGCGGGCGCGCCGGGGCGCCCACGTGCACGGTCGTGGCGGACCCCGCCGGAAACATCTCCTCGACGGGCGGCACGAAGGCGGCGCTCACGCCGGCAGCCTCCAGCATGCTCAGGTCCTCGGAGAGTGGACGCGGGTACCGGGCCAGGTCCTCGGCCGGACCGAACTGGGCCGGGTTGACGAAGATCGTCGCCACGACCGACGCGCACTCCTCCCGCGCCGCCGCGACCAGCGCCATGTGGCCCGCGTGCAGCGCACCCATCGTGGGGACGAGCCCCAGCGGCCGCGGGGCGCCGCTCGTGAACACGCGGAGGTCGGCGATGGTGCTGAGCTGACGCATGACGGCGCGGTCAGGCCGTGGGCTCGACGCCGCTCAGCAGCTCGCGCAGCACGGCGTCGTCGATCTCCGTTGCGTGCTCGGCGGCCGGGAACCGCCCCTCCCGCACCTCCTCGGCGTACGCCGAGAGCGCCGTGCCGATCGTCTCGTTGAGGTCCGCGTACCGCTTGGCGTGCTTCGGCCGGCGCGCGCCGAGCCCCAAGATGTCGTGCAGCACCTGGATCTGGCCGTCGCAGCTCGCTCCGGCGCCGATGCCGATGGTGGGGATCCGCAGCCGGTCCGTCACGACCCTGGCCAGCTCCGCGGGGACCGTCTCCAGCACGATCGAGAAGGCGCCCGCCGCCTGCAGCGCGTCGGCGTCGTCGAGGAGGCGCTGCGCCTGCGGCAGCGTGCGCCCCTGGACGCGGTAGCCGCCGAGCTGGTTCACCGACTGCGGCGTCAGCCCGAGGTGACCCATGACCGGGATGCCGGCCTCCGTGAGCCGCCGCACCGTCTCGGCGACCGGCACGCCACCCTCCAGCTTGACGGCGTGCGCGCCCCCCTCCTGGAGCAGCCGGCCGGCGTTGCGGAGCGCGTCCTCCGCGCTCACGTTGAACGTCATGAACGGCATGTCGGCGACGACGAGCAGGTCGGGTGCGCCGCGGGCCACCGCGCGGGTGTGGTGCACCATGTCCTCCAGCGTCACGGGGATCGTCGTGTCGTAGCCCAGGACGACGTTGCCGAGGCTGTCGCCGATCAGGACGACCTCGAACCCCGCCTGCTGGACGAGCCGCGCGGTCGGGAAGTCGTACGCGGTCACGCAGACGATGCGCTCCCCGGCGTCCTTCATCTCCTGGAGCTTCGTGATGCGTATCGGCACGGCTACGTCTCCTCTTTAGGGCCCGGCGCGTACTCCGCGAACAGCGCCGCCCAGTCGGTCTCGCCCACCGGCCGCCCCGCCTCTTTCGCCAGCACCGCCGAGCGCGCACTCACCGCCGCATAGAGCGGCAGGAGCTCCGGCGCGCGCGCGGCGAGCGCATCGAGGTGCAACCGCACGGTGCCCTCGTCGCCGCGGGCGGTCGGACCGCTGAGCGCGGCCCCGGCTCCCGCCCGCCGCAGATTCGCCAGCGTGCTCTCCGCGAGCACGCCGATCGCCGGGCCCGCGGCCTCGGGCGGCAGCCCCGCTCGTATCCACAGCACCTCCGCCTCGTGCAGCAGCGTCGTCAGATAGCCGCAGCTCATCACCGAAGCGGCGTGGTAGAGCGCCCGCGCCCCGGCGGGCACCGCCAACGCCACGCCCCCCACGCGCCCGGTGAGATCGGCGAGCGTGTCGTAGAGGCCGGGGCCGGCCTCGATGCCGAAGGTCACTCCGGAGAGCGTCGTGCCCGTCCCCTCGGCTCCACTGGGCGCGATGAACGTCTGGAAGGGGTGCCACGACCCCGTCAGCGCCCCCTGCTCCCGCGCCGCGGCCAGCACCTCCAGCCCGAGCGCGCCGCTGCAGTGGACCGCGGCCTGCCCCTCGCGCCAGCGCACCGCCCCGGCGGCCGGCTCGATGGCGGCGTCGCTCGTCGTGAGGAAGACCAGATCCGCGCCGTCCACG
>JADFQE010000016.1 GCA_022561985.1 Chloroflexota bacterium | reverse complement strand
TCCTCCTCACGCCGGGCGGTCCCGGCCAGCCCTGTTCACGCTTCGAAAGCGGCGCGTTCCGCGCCAGTGTAGCACCGGCGTAGGGGCGGCATTGCCTCGCAGTCCCTTCTTATGTAACGTACCTCCAATGTTCGAATCGGAGCGACGAACCATGGGTGGAAGTCAGCCGCCGGTAGAGCGGTTGCACTGGTTGCATTGAAGGAGTGAGAGGCTATGCCCATTTTCGGACTCAGGCCGCAGACCCCAGGTTACGAGCCAGGGAGCTTGATCGACCTGGTCGTGCTTGGGGCTTTGCCAGAACTTGGCGAAAGACCACTCGCGAGAGTGGACCTGCCGGTCGAGGAAGTATATGAAGCTGCTCTCGACGCACTGATGTGGGGCGTTGGTTTGGGCATCAAGTTCCCGATGAAGCAGACTGGAATCTTTCATCAGGCCTACGGGGACGGCTCGGCTGAGGACAAGATTAAACTGTGCGCAGAGGGATGGGATCGCCAATCTACCGAAGCTACACGACGGGGACAGCCCCTAACAATCGAGGGCCTACTTCCCAACCATTTGGTTGTGCAGTCAGCCGGGCCACGAGTTTCCGCCTCTGATTCCTGGCTCGACGTGGTGACATGCTTTCTGACCGGCTTGAGTGGTTCGGTGAATCGGCGGGACGTGGTTATGAGTGCTGTAAGAGCGTGGTGCGACCAAGACTTCAGTGCAGACGACCGTCTTGCCGAACTCCAAGCCGCTGGCGATGCTGTGCCAGCAGAGCTCGTTGATCCGGCTCCGTTGGACGCACGGGACTTCGAAGCTGACGCCATCGCGGATGCTATTGAACTGGTGCATACCAGCGAAACGTTGTTCGGCTCTACCTAAATCAGCATTCGGTTTGGGTGAGGGTTGGCGGGAAAGCCCCTACCGGAACCGGGCGGGCTGGCGTCCGGCCCAGGGGTGCGCGGCCTCGTAGGCGGCGGATGCGCGCAGCACGGTCACCTCGTCGCCGGGCTGCCCCACGATCTGGAGCCCGATGGGCAGCCCGTCGGCGTCGAAGCCGCAGGGGATGGAAGCCGCGGGCCGGCCGGTCAGGTTCGCGTGGTGGCAGAAGGGCGTGAACCCCCAGCTCGGGTGCACCCGGCGGCCATCGATCGAGCTCGGGTTCTGCTCGATGGGGAAGGCGGTCGTCGCCATGGTCGGCAGCAGCAGCAGGTCGTAGGACTCGAAGAGGTCGGCGAAGCGCCGGCGGTGCCACTCGAGCTTGCCGAGGGCCTCGGCGTGGCGCGTCGCGGGCCAGGTGAGGGCTTCCGAGACCCATTCGAGCAGCCGCGGGGGCAACATCTCGGCCTGCCCCTCGTCGATGGTCGGGCCGAGGCGCGCGGCGAGGCCCGTGAGGCTCAAGGTCGCGTAGATCCACACCGCATCGTCCGTGGTGACCTCGGGCGACGCCTCCTCGACGGCTGCGCCGAACCCCTCGAAGGCGCGTGCCGCCGCCGCCGTGGCGTCCCGGACCTCCGGGTCCACCGGCTGGTCGTCCATCGCCGGACTCCAGGCGATCCGCAGCCCGCCGAGGGAGAGGTCGTCCAGCGCATCCTCGTAGGCGGGGGGCAGCGAGCGGATGCAGGTCGGGTCGCGGGGGTCCGCTCCGGCGAGGACGGACAGTAAGACGGCGGCGTCGCGGACGTTCGAGGCCATCGGCCCGCCTTGGGAGAGCGGCCGCCACGCGCCGGGGGCGAGGAGCCGGGGGACACGGCCGTGGGTCGGCTTGATGCCGTAGATGCCGCAATAGCTCGCCGGGATGCGGATGGAGCCGCCGGCGTCGCTGCCGTTCGCGATGGGCACCAGGTGTGCCGCGACCGCGGATGCCGACCCGCCGCTGGAGCCGCCCGAGGTCCGCGTCGTATCCCAGGGGTTGGCGCAGGGGGCCGTGAGCAGGTTCTCGGTCGTGCCCTTCCACCCGAAGTCGGGTGTGTTCGTCTTGCCCACGATGATCGCGCCCGCCGCGCGGATCCGCTCGACCGCGATCTCGTCGTGGTCGGGGATGAGATCGCGCGTCAGCATCGAGCCGTAGGTCGTGCGGATGCCCTTGGTCGCGTCGAGGTCCTTGATGCCGATGGGCACGCCGTGCAGCGGCCCCAGCACCTCGCCCGCGATCACCGCCTCCTCCGCCCGGTGCGCCTGCGTCATCGCGTCCTCGGCGGCGACCGTGATGAAGGCGTTGAGCTCGCCGTCGAGGGCGGCGATGCGGTCGAGGAAGTGGGCCGTGACCTCCACGGGCGACACGCTTTTTTGGCGGACGGCCTCCGCGATCTCCGAGGCGGTGGCGAGCGTGAGGTCGCTGGGCTCCACGGCGCGCCCTAGGGGGCCTCGAAGTGGCGCGCGGGCGCGTAGTCATCGAGGGCCACGTCCGGCGTCCCGCCCGTCATGAGCTGCGCCAGCGACCGACCGGAGATGAGCGCCAGCGTGACGCCCTTGAACCCATGCCCCGTGGAGAGGAACAGGTCCCGCCAGCCGTCCACTGCGCCGATCATGGGCAGCCCGTCGGGCGTGGAGGGGCGCAGGCACGCGGTGAGGCTGCGTATCGGTGCGTCGATCAGCGCCGGTGCGAGGCGAACGGCCGCCTCCATGATCTTGTTCTGTGCCTCCGCCGTGGGCTGGGCGTCGAAGCCGGCGAGCTCCTGCGTGGTGCCCGCGAGCAGGTCGCCGCCCGCCTTCGGCAGCAGGTAGCCGGTGCCGTGGGAGATCGCGTGCTCCGGCATCGCGAGCCCCTCGGGCGGCGCCAGGTGCACGATCTGTCCCCGGAGCGGGCTCACCGGCACCTCGACGCCCATCCACGCGGCGGCGTGGACGGCCCAGGGCCCGGTGGCGATGAGCACCGCTCCCGCGGCCAGCTCCTCGCCGCCGATCCGCACGCCCACGGCGCGGTCGCCCTCGCGCAGGACGCCCGTCACCTCGCCGGAGCGGATCTCGACGCCGTGGTGCTCGGCCGCCTGGGCGACCGCCAGCGCGAACGGGTAGGCCTCGAGCTGGAGCTCCATCGTGGAGGTGGCTCCGGCGGCCTCCGGCGTGAGCCAGGTCCCCAGCGCCCGCACGGCCTCGGCGTCCAGCCACTCCACGTCGATGCCGAGCCCGCGCGCCCAAGGCACCTGCTCCTGGAGCTCGTGCGCCTCGCGCTCGTCGAGGGCGGGGCGCAGCAGCGGCACCTCCCGCAGCAGGTAGTCGACGCCGGACTCATCGCGCAGGGCGGGGGCGAGGTCGTTGTGCAGCTCGATGCCGCGGAGGATGAAGCGCGTGTAGGCCTCCGAGAAGTGGTGGCGCCCGAGGGCGCCGAGCTCGCCGGCGGCGCCGCCGGACGCCCCGCTGGCGATGGCGTCGCGCTCGATCACGACGCAGCGCAGCCCGTGCTCGGCGGCAAGGAAGTACGCGGTCGCGCAGCCGATGACGCCGCCGCCGGCGATGACGACGTCGGGCGCCGTGCCCGCTCCGGCAGTCATGGGCCCGGCTGCTCGATCGCCTCGTGCTGATAGGCGCCGGCGTAGGGAGCGTCGGTGGCCGCATCGAGGGTCATGAACACCATCTGCACGATGCGCGCGTTGCGGCCGAGCTCGAGCCCGGCGGGGTTGTGAACGACGATGAGGACCTGCGAGCGGCCGGAGTACCCGGCGTCCCACACGGCGTTGTGCACCGATGCGCCCATGCGCAGCAGGCTGGAGCGCGGCCTGGCGATCGCCATGACGTTGGGGGGCAGCGAGACGACCTCGTTCAGGCGCGCGAGGTAGGGCCCCGGTGCGAGCGTCACGAGCCCGCTCGCGTCGAAATCCACCTCCTCCGTCGGGGCGAGCACGCGGTCGTCGCCGGTGCCAAGGCGGCCGCGGCCGGCGCCCGCCGGACCGGCTCCGGCGAAGGTGCCGATGGACCGTAGCGTCAGGTCGATGCCGTTGGCCTGGAGCTGCTCGTCGAGGTCGATGAGACCGGCGACGAGAGGGGAGGGCGGTGCGAGCATGGCCCGGATCTGCTGGGAGGAGAGAACGCCCACGGCCTGCATCACCTCGCGGTGGAAGGGGAATGAGGGGGACGAGCGAAACTATAGGGAGGCGCCGGATGCGTGTCAAAGGATGGCCCGTCAGGCCGTGGCCGTGGCGTTGGAGGGCTCGCGGACGGCGAACAGTTTGCTGGTTTGCCGTTTTTCAGACGGATTCAAGAATTGTACGGGGTCCACGGCTATGGTTTACGCAGCACCGCAACCGGATCCGTTGAAAGAGCCCATGGATCGAGGTCAAGTCCGCTGTTTTTCTATTGACGCACGCGCTCTGCACTCTCTAGCATGCGAAGCTACGGCGCACGTCCCGGACCGCACCCCATGCTCAGTGAGGAGGGCACTTCAGTGAAGGGCTACTGCATGAAATGTCGAGAGGAACGCATGATCGCGGATGCGAAAGAAGTCAGGATGAAGAACGGCAGGCCCGCAACGGAGGGGAAGTGTCCGGTGTGCGGCACGCGCATGTATCGACTGGGGAAGTCCTCCTGAGAACGCCCGGCGCAGGAACCACCCGGCCCCGGGCCAAGAGCGGCTCGCCTCAGGCGGGCCGCTTGCTCTGTCGGTGGCGGGGCACCCGCGCGCCCGCTCCCGGTATAATGGCGGCCGCATGACCTTCGATCTCACGATGCACGGTCTGACCATCGGTGCCTTCGAGCTCCGCTGGTACTCGGTGATGATTCTCTCCGGGCTGATGGCGGGGATCGTGTTGGCGCAGCGCGAGGCCAATCGCCTGGGCGAGGACGGCTCGCACGTCGTCAACATCGCGGTGATCGGCGCCATGGCCGGACTCGTCGGCGCGCGCATCTACCACGTGGTGGACCGGTGGGACGAGGTCTACGTCCACGATCCCGCCGCGGTGTTCGCCGTCTGGAGGGGCGGGATCGGGATCTTCGGCGCCATCGCCGGCTCCGCGGTCGCGCTGGCGGTGTACGTGTGGTGGGTCAACCGCGCCGCCAGGGCCGGGCGTCCGGGCGCCAGGCCGATGAGCGTGCTGCGCTGGTTCGACATCGGCGCCCCCGCGTTCCTGCTGGGCCAGGGGATCGGCCGCTGGGGCAACTTCTTCAACGAGGAGCTGTTCGGCCCGCCGACGGACCTGCCCTGGGGCATCTCCATCGCGAAGTATCCGGGCATGAGCTTCCACCCGCTGTTCCTCTACGAGTCGCTGCTGAGCTTCCTCGGGGTCATCGTCATCCTCTACCTGGCGCGGCGGCTCGCCCACCGCCTCCGGGTGGGCGACCTGCTCCTGATGTACTTCATCTGGTATCCGGCGGAGCGCTTCGCCCTCGAGTTCCTGAGGGTCGACAACGCGTTCCTGAGCGCCGACATCTGGAAGATCGGCGATGTCCCCATGGCGCAGATCGTTTCCACGCTGCTGGTGGCCGCCTCGGTCCTCGCACTCATCTGGTGGCGGCGTCCGCTCTCCGCGGACCTGCACGGCGCGCGGGACGAGCACGTGACGGCCCGCGAGTCGCGCTCCACGGCGCGCCGCCGCCGCCGCCGGCAGGAGGGCGAGGCCGCCTCCGAGCCGCCGTCTGGTGCCTGACGACCGGCCCGCGTTCCTCGTTGTCCGGCGCCTCCTGCTCTCCCGCCGCCGGGCGTTCGGCGACATCCGGGCGCTGATCGATCGCTCCCTGCGCTGGCTCAGGGCGCGACGGGCGAGCGATGCGCGCGGCGCTCTGCGCGCGGCGGCGGTCTTGCTCAGGAGCTGGGCGGTGGCGCGATGGCCCACGGCCCGCGCGTTGGGGCGCGACCACGGCGGCGCGACCGTGCTCTACGTCGCCGCGGTCACGGTGCTCATGTGGCCGATGTTCGGCCCCGGCACCCCGCCGGGCGTGGACACGCCGACCTTCCTGCACCTGGCCTGGGTGACCGAGCTCGCGCTCACGGGCAACCTCGATCCCGTCCTGACCGACCCCTACTGGTACGGTGGCTGGCCGTACCTCCAGGCGTATCCGCCGCTCGCCTACGGCGCCGTTGGGCTGCTGTCGGCGCTCTCCCCCCTCCCCATCGAGATATCCTTCCGGGTCATCATCTTTTTGGCTTATGTTGGCTTGGGCCTCGCCGTCTACGGCCTGGCACTTGAGTTCGGGCTGCGGCGGTCGACCGCCGTCTGGGCGGGCTTCTTCTCCCTCCTGTCCTACCCCCTGTTCGTCTCGCTGGGCATCTTCGGATGGTTCTCGACGGTGGTCGCGCTCCCCTTCGGGGTCACCGGGTTCTTGTTGTTGGAGCGCGCGCTCCGGACGGGGGAGCGGCGCACCGCGCTGTGGAGTGGCGCGGCGCTCGCGGGCAGCCTGCTCGCACACCACATGACGGGCTTCGCCTTCGGCCTCGGGCTGGTGCCCTGGGCGCTCTACCATCTCGGATCGGGCGCGTACCCGCGCCGCCGCACCCTGCGGATGCTGGGCTACGCGGCCGCCGCGGCAGCGGCCACGGGCGGCGTGTGGCTCGTGTTCTTCGTCGTGCACATCACCGGGGTCGGCTTCGTGCGCGAGGTCGCCGGGAACTGGGTGGTGGACCTGAACAGCATGGGGCGCAGAGCCCTGGAGCGCTCGTTCATCGGGCGGGAGCTCTACCCGTCGTACATCGGCTTGGTGCAGGTCCCGCTGGCGCTCGGCGGCGTGCTGTACGCGCTGGTCTCCCGATCACGGGCCGCCGGCGCGGCGCTCATGCTCATCACCTTCACGCTCTTTTCCATGGGCCAGACCGCGATGCCGCTCATCCGGCTCTACCCCTTCTCCGGCCTCGACATCGCCCGGTTCGGCGTGTTCATGGCGCCGTTCATGGCCCTCTTCGGCGCGCTGTTCCTGGAGAGTGCCGCCCGCGACGTCCTCGCGCTCCTCAAGCGCGCCCCGCCCCCCCGGGTGGTGGCCGCGGTCTTCGGCGCCGTGGCGCTCGCGGTCCTCGTGATCCCGGTCCAAGACGCCCTGGAGGCGCGGAAGACCCTGGCTCCCATCACGCCGCTGCCCCAGGTGGCGCTGGCCATGGAGTGGCTCCGCACGGAGACGCCGCCGGGAGCCCGCATCCTCAACGTCGGGTTCAGGAACTGGGACGCGTGGTGGGTCCCCGAGCAGTCGGGCCGCCCCATCATGGACGGCTGGAACGACGAGGGCGCGCCGGAGTGGCAGAGCGTGCGCGAGGTGCGCCACATGGGCTGGTTCGGCCGCGTCAACAGCTTGCGGCTCTACGACATCATGGAGGAGCGGGAGACCGACTACGTGGTCGTCTACCACTGGCACCCCATCGACTCGCCCGCGCTCTTCGAGACGGCGCTCGCCCAGGACCCTTTCCTGTTCAAGCGGCGGGCGTCGTGGAGCGGGCTCACGATCTTCGAGCGTCTGGGGGCGCCCGGCCCGGCCTCGGGCGGCGGGGGCGCCTAGGCGCTCGCTCGCTGCTTGCTCTTGGGACCGAACCACCAGCGCCGGCGGCGCGGCTGTGGCTCGATGGGGGAGAGCGGCTCGTCCCGCACGACCGCAGCGGGGTTCGCGTAGAGGGCGGCCTCGGCCGCGGCCTCGCCGGCAAGCTCGACCAGCCGGTCGCGGGCGGCGGCGAGCAGCGGCTCGCGCTTCCCCTCGGGCCGGTGGGCGTCCGATGCGATCACGTGCACGCAGCCGCGCTCGATCAGGACCTCGGCGGTGCGCCGCGCCCTCTTGCCGAAGGTGCCGAGGAGGCTTGCCGCGGTGACCTGCGCGAAGCAGCCGCGCCGCACCAGCTCCTCGATCAGCTCCGGGTGCTCCTGGACCGGTCCGATGCGCTCCACGTGGGCGAGCAGGGGAACGTAGCCGTCGAGGGAGATCTGGAACAGGACCTCGTCGGTGAAGCTCGCCCACTGCACGAAGTCGAACTCCACCAGCACATAATGCGTCCCGTTGAGCGGGATGTAGTCGCCGCTCCCGAGCAGCTCCGGCACGTCCGGCATGAGGTGGACCTCCATGCCGGGCAGCAGCTCGATGGGGATGCCGGCCTCGCGGAGCAGCGCGCGGGTGCGCTCCAGGCGGTCCTGGAGCGTGGGCATGCCTCCGCGCTCGCGGACGTCTTGGGAGTGCGGCGTGGCGACGACCCCCGTGACGCCGCGCTCCGAGGCGAGGCGGAGCATGTCGAGCGCCATCCGCTCGTCGCTCGCGCCGTCGTCGATGTCGAACAGCACGTGCGTGTGCACGTCGTAGAGCGGGGTCACGGGAGCGGGTTCTGAAGCCACGGCCTGTTATTCGTCCTGCTATTCGCCTTAGCTATTCGTCCTGCTATTCGACCGTAACGCTCTTGGCCAGGTTCCGGGGCTGGTCGACGTCGTTGCCGAGATGCACGGCCATGTGGTACGCGAAGAGCTGCATGGGCACCGCGGCCAGCATGGGCGCGAGCAGCGGAGGGCAGGGGGGCACCCACAGCACGTCGTCCACCAACGCTTCGATGGCGTCGTCCCCCGCCGTCGCGAGCGCGATGACGACGCCGCCGCGCGCCTTGACCTCCGAGATGTTGCCCAGCATCTTCTCGTAGAGGGCGTCGCGCAGCGCGATCGCCACCACGGGCGTCTCGTCGTCGATGAGGGCGATGGGGCCGTGCTTCATCTCCGCCGCCGCCATGCCTTCGGCGTGGATGTAGCTGATCTCCTTGAGCTTGAGCGCGCCCTCCCGGGCGATGGGGTCGAGCAGCCCGCGCCCGAGGAACAGGAACCGCCGCGCCCTGGCGTAGCTTGCGGCGAACCGCTCGTAGATGCCCTGGTTCAGATCGAGCGCCTCGCCGAGCAGCGCGGGCAGGCGGGATGCCGCATCGACGTGTGCTGCGGCATCCGCGTCGGTGAGCGCCCCGCGCGCGTGGCCGAGGTGCGCCGCCAGCAGGTACATCACCAGCATCGAGTTGACGAAGGTCTTGGTGGAGGCGACGCCGATCTCCGGGCCCGCGTGCATCAGCAGCGTGGCCTCGGCGCCGCGCTCGGCCTGGCTCCCCGCCACGTTGGTGATGGCGAGCGTCCTGGCGCCGCCTTGCCGGGCGAGGTGCATGGCCTCGATCGTATCGGCCGTCTCGCCCGACTGGGACACGCCGACCGCGAGGGTCGTTGCGTCCACGACGGGGTCCCGGTAGCGGAACTCGGACGCATCCTCGGCCGTCGCCGGCAGGCGCGCGAGCTGCTCCATCATGCGGGCGCCCACGCGCGTCGCGTACTGGGTGGTCCCCATGCCCAGGAACACGACGCGCTCGATGTCCGCGGGCCCGAAGGGCAGCTCGTCGAGCGTCACGGACGGCGGCGTGAAGGTGAGCCTGCTGCGCAGGCAGCTCATGGCCGACTCCGGCTGCTCCATGATCTCCTTGAGCATGAAGTGGCGGTGTCCGCCCTTCGCGGCCGCGATGGGGCTCATGGCGACGGTCTGGCGCACCGCGTCGATCCTGGTGCCGTCGAGCTCGAGCATCTCGCACCCCTCGGGCGTGACGATCGCCATCTGGCCGGGCTCCAGCGGCGCGACGGAGGTCGTGAGCGGCAGCAGCGCGGGCAGGTCGCTCGCCACGAACATCTCGCCGGACCCGAACCCGACGGAGACGCCGCCCGCGTTGCCGATCCGGAGCGCGATCATGGTCTCGGGCGATCCGGCGTGCATGCACGCGATGGCGTGCGCGCCGCGCAGCTCGGCGGCGGCCAGGCGCACCGCTTCGGGGAGCGAGTGGCCTCGCGCCAGCAGCTCCTGGATCAGGTGCGGGATGATCTCGGTGTCGGTGGCCGAGGTGAACTCGTGGCCGCCGGCGGTGAGCCGCGCTTTGAGCTCGATGTAGTTCTCCACGATGCCGTTGTGGACGACGACGACCTCGCCGGTTCCGTCCACGTGTGGGTGCGCGTTGGCGTCGGACGGCACGCCGTGCGTCGCCCACCGCGTGTGGCCGAGCCCGCAGGTGCCGGAGAGGGGCTCGCGTTCGAGGAGCTGCGTCAGGTTCGCGAGCTTCCCGGCGCTCTTGCGGACCTCCATGCGGCCCGCCCCGTCGATGACGGCGACCCCTGCCGAATCGTAGCCGCGGTACGCGAGCCGCTCCAGCCCCGCGAGGACCACGGGCGCTGCGTCCCGGTAGCCCAGATATCCGAAGATGCCGCACATGGTCGATCCGTTCTCCCGCAGGTCACGGCCTGGTAGACGGCGCAGATCACCTTAGCATGGCCCGCGCGGACGTGTAAACGGGACCCCCGACGGCGTGAGGCTACGGGTCGCTCCCTCGGATACTCGTCTGCGGGAAGCGGGAAGCGGGAACGGCGCCGCCGATGCCGTAGCTGCCCACGGATGGGGCGGTTGAGCTTTGGGGTCCGGCGTACTCCTTGGTCACGCTCGCTCAGGCGGGACAGGAGGGTACAATGCCCTCCGGCAGACGGCTGCCTACGTGAGCCGGAGGGGGATCCATGGTTACTTCGTTCTCTGCAGTGGGGAAGTCCGCAGGCCTCAGCAATGGGCCGGAGAAGGTGACGGGAGAAGCGGTCTTCGGAGTGGATGTCACCCGCCCCGGGATGCTGTGGGGCAAGATTCTGCGGAGCGACCGCCCTCACGCCCGCATCGTGAACATTGACACCTCCAGGGCGGAGAGCATGGCAGGGGTCTTCGCGGTCATCACGGCCAATGACCTGCCGTCGACGCTCGTCGGCCGCTCCATCCGGGACGCCCCGGTGCTTGTCCGGGATAGGGTGCTCTTCGTGGGGGACAGGGTGGCCGCCGTCGCGGCCGAATCTCCAGATATCGCCATGGAGGCGCTGAACCGCATCGACGTCGAATACGAGGATCTTCCAGGAGTCTTCGATCCCCTGGAAGCCATGAAGGCCGGGGCCCCCATACTCCACCCTGACTTGAACAGCTACGAAGGCCTGCCCGAGCCGTTCCTGGCGCCCACCAACGTGTTTGAGGTAACCCATAGAAGCCACGGGGACGTAGACCGGGGGTTCGCCGAGTCCGACTTGGTTTTCGAGCACACCTTCACCACCCAGCTCATGCACCAGGGGTACATGGAACCCCACGGCTGTCTCGTGGAGATCGACGATAGCGGCCGTGTCCAGATCTGGGCCACCAACAAGAGCCCCTACAACCTCAAGCGCCAGCTGGCCCTCGTGGCCGACCTGCCCCAAGACCGTATCGTCGTGCACCCGACCTTCATTGGCGGTGACTATGGCGGCAAGGGCTCTTTCATGGATGGGCCCATCTGCTATCACCTGGCGCGTGTTTCAGGACGGCCGGTGAAGATGCTCATGAGCTACTACGAGGAGCTGCTGGCGGCAAACCCGCGCCATGCTGGGGTGATCACCGTGAGGACAGGGGTGAAGAAGGATGGGCGCATGTGGGCCCGCCGCACCGAGATGGTCTTCAACGCCGGGGCCTACGGCGGATATACCCCCACATTGGGCCTGACCGGCGTCCGCTTCGCGGGGGGCTGCTACCGCATCCCCCACATGCACCTCATCGCCCACATGGTCTACACCAACGGCGTGCCCTGCGGGCACATGCGCGCGCCCGGCGAAGCCTCGATCCTCTTTGCCTTGGAGTCCCATCTGGACATGATCGCCAAAGAGATGGGGTGGGACCCCTACGAGTTCCGTGCGAAAAACGTGATTCACAGTGATGAAGCTTACCTCTACGAGGGTCTGAACCCCGTCGGATATAAAGAGGTGAAGGGGGAGGAGACCCTCAAGAAGGCCGCCGCGGCAGCCCACTGGGACCAGCCCCTCGCCGGCGGCGGCAAGGTCGTGGGGCGGGGCATGTCCCTGGCCCAGCGGGCGCCCGGCACAGGGATCACCAACGCCGTCATTACCGTGGATGGCCAGGGCCACGTCGCCCTCCTCACCGCTGTCTTGGACACGGGGACGGGGAGCCAGGTGGTCCTCCGGCAGATCGTGGCCGAGGAGCTCTCCATTCCCGTGGAAGAAGTGGTTCTGAAGGAGCTGGACACCGACGCCTTCGAGGACGACTCGGGGGTCGGTGCGGGAAGGGTCTTGCATATGGCTGGGGGGGCCACCCTCGCTGCCGCTCAGGAGATGAAGGACAAGCTCAAGGGCCTGGCCGCCGACCTCTTGGAGTGTCCCGAGGAGGAGGTTGTGCTGGAGCAGGGCAGGGTCACGCGTCGTGGCCAGCCGGAGAGCGGCATGTCCCTGGCAGACCTGGCCGCCAAGGCCGTGACCGCTTCTGGCCAGGAGCTCATGACGGAGTCCCACCCAGACCGGCGACATCCCCAATACAACAGCTTCTGCGTCCAGATAGCCGAGGTCGAGGTGGACACGGAGACGGGCCAGGTGCATCTGCGCAAGTTGATCACGACCCATGACGTGGGCACCATCCTCAACCCCATCGGCCACCAGGGTCAGATCAACGGCGCCTTCGCCATGGGCGTGGGGTACACGTTCATGGAGGAGCTGGTCCGTGAGGATGGCCACATCTCCACCCTCAATCTGGCGGACTATAAGTTCCCCAACATCCAGGACATGCCGGAGCTGGCCACCGTGCTGGTGGGCGGTGGTCCGGGGCCGCTGCCCTACGGTGGCAAAGGCATCGGCGAAGCCTCTCTGTCCCCCGTGGCACCGGCGGTGGCCAACGCCATCGCGGATGCCATCGGCGTGCGCATCATGGACCTACCCATCACGGCCGAGAAGGTACTTCGTGCGTTGCGTGAGAAGAGAAGCCAGGGGGAGCCATAACCGCTTGGGGAACGTCCGGGGCCGATCGCCGGACTGCGACGCGCACGGGCCCGGCAGCGTCGTAGCGCACGTCCACACGGTCATACCGGTTGAGCATGGCCTGCGCCAGCACTGCGGACGAACTCCCTACGGGTGATGGAGGTCAGCCGTGCGTTACGATGGGCTGTGAGGAGCCTCCTGCCGCTGCGATGTTTCGTTCACATCAACAGCAACAGCGAGGCTCCTCACCTGTCAACAACCTCTGCGCGAACTCCAGCTAGGGGCGCGCATCCCACACGGCGGTCACGTAGGCGCCCGCCTCCTGCCTCTTCGCAACGAGCTCTGGGTTCGTGCCGAAGGAGTAGTACGACTTCCCTTCCACTCGGCGATCCAGCGGGTTCGTCTTGCCCCAGTCGGTCACATCCACGCGGAACGTCGGCTCTCCGAGCACCTCCACGATCGTGTGCGTGAGCGTCTGGCCTTCCTGCGAGAGGAACCAGTTGATCCAGAGCTTTGTGGCATTCGGATGGGGCTGGTTTATCGGGACCACCACGTTGTGCGTGCTGGACGTCGAGCTCAGGCTCCCGCCCTCCTTGAACTCCTTGACGAGCTTCTTGACCGGCACGCCCAGGGTGGCCAGCGCCTCGAGGTCCTGCAAGCCGCCGGCGGCGACAGCCATCGAGTATTTGCCTTTGGCGATAGCGTCGGTGATGAACCGCGTGTCCTCGGTGAAGAGCACATCCAATTCCGGCGAGAGGAACCTGTCTATCCATTCCGGGCCGATGTCCGGGTGGACGTACGCCTTGAAATACGTTCCGCTCGATCCACCCCGAACGGGACTATGCGAAACGATCTTCCCCTTCCACTTCGGGTCGAGGAAGTCGAACACCGAGTTCATGGCGTCGATGTCCTCTTGGCTAACGAGGTCCGTGTTGTACTGCATACCCATGTTCTCTGGGCCTGCCGATGCGGCAAAGGCGAAGACGAACTGTTGTGGCGGGTCCGAGTACCAGTGCTTCCCCTTGTACCACAGGGACAGGTCGGTCACCTCAGGGTGGATGAACAGGTCCGCGATGGGGATGAGCGCGTTCGCCGGGATCATCCGCGCGGTGAACGGCGTTGGACCCGAGTACATGGCGTCCACCAGGTAGCGCCCATTGATCTGCTCAGCCAACACGCGATCGACATGCGCGGCGCCGCCACCGGTGGCGATGACCACATCGATGCCGAACTTCTCGCTGAAGAAGTCGGTTATGGGGCGGTAGTTGCGCCCGGCCCCCCCTCCGAACGCTATGGTCAGTTCACCCTCCTCCTGCGCGGCTTCGATCAGCGCATCCCACTCGGCCTGGAACAGGGCGACCGCGTCGGGCGTGGGCGTCGCCTGCGCGGGCGGCGGGGCGGCTGGCGCGGATGTAGGTGTTGCCGTGGGATCAGCGCCACAGGCCACCAGTACCAGGGCCATCACCCCACCGATGGCGGCGAGTAGCCCGAATCTTTTCCCTGTCATAGCATGTCCTTCCAGCAGGCGACTGTGCGGCACACGCCCGCTCGTGATTTCCAGCAGAAGCATAGCATGCCAGATCGAGGCACGTGCTAGCCCTAGGCTGTGTGGGGCAGCAGCGACGCGGCTTCGCGGTCCAGCAGCCACGTGAGCTTGCCGTCGGTCGGCCGCACCATCGAGGCCGGCAGCACCATCGTCTCGGCGCCGGGGAAGAGCACCTGGCGCAGCGCGCGGGCCTTGGGGGTGCCGGTCACCAGGAACGCGATGTGCCGCGCCGCGTTCAGCAGGGGCAGCGTCGCCGTGATGCGCCACGCGTCGAGGATGGGCACGCGGTTCGCGGCGAAGAGCGCGGTGCGCTCGCCCAGCGCGGTGGTGCCGGGGAACAGCGAGGCGGTGTGCCCGTCCTCGCCGAGGCCCAGGAGCACGAGGTCGGGCCGGAGGCCCGGGCCGAGCAGCGCGCGGACCGCCCGCTCGGCTGCCGCGGCCGATGCCTCCGGCTCGATGCCCGCCGTGGCGATGGGCCGGATGTTCTCCTGCGGTATCGGCACGCGGGAGAGCAGCTCCTCGCGCGCCATCTTCGCGTTGTTGTCCGGATCGTCGGAGGGGACCCATCGCTCGTCACCCCAGAAGACGTGGGTTCGGTCCCAGGGGAAGCGGGCGGCGTAGGGCTCGCTCGCCAGCTTGCGGTAGAGCATCGCGGGGGTGTTGCCGCCGGCGAGGCACCAGGTGAAGCGGCCCCGGTCCCGGACGGCCCCGCGCGCAGCGTCCAGGACCAGGTCGGCGGCCGCGGCCGTCAGCTCGTCGGGGGCGTCGAAGGTGCGGATGCCCCCCACGGCTAATCCGAGCGGCGGACTGCATGCCCGCCGAACTGGTTGCGCATCGCCGCCAGGAGCTTGAAGCCGAAGGCGGCCTCCTGGCGCGAGCGGAAGCGTGCCTGGAGGGCGATGGAGATCACGGGAAGCGGGACCGCGAGCTCCACCGACTCCTCCACGGCCCAGCGTCCCTCGCCGGAGTCCTCGACCCACGGCTCGATGCCGGTGAGGTCCGCGTCGTCGCTGAGCGCGGCCGCCGTGAGGTCCAGGAGCCAGGAGCGGACCACGCTGCCGTGGCGCCACAGCTCCGAGATCTGCGCCACGTCCAGCCCGAACTGCTCCTTGGCCTTCAGCAGCTCGAAGCCCTCGGCGTAGGCTTGCATGAGCCCGTACTCGATGCCGTTGTGGACCATCTTCACGAAGTGGCCGGAGCCCACGGCGCCCATGCGCGCGTATCCCAGCTCCGGCGAGGGCGCCAGCGTCCGGAAGACCGGGTCGACGGCCGCGATCGCGTCCTCGTCGCCCCCCACCATCAGGCAGTAGCCTTCGGCGAGTCCCCAGATGCCGCCGCTCACGCCGGCGTCGATCATGCGGACGCCCTTGGTCTGGAGAGTCGCGGCCCTCCGCATGGTGTCCTTGTAGTTCGAGTTCCCGCCGTCGACCACGACGTCGCCCGCGTCGAGGACATCGGCGAGCGCCGAGATGGTCGCCTCCGTCGGGTTGCCCGACGGCACCATCACCCAGACAGCGCGGGGCTTGGGCAGCATCTCCACCAGGTGCTCGAGGCTGTCGGCGACCTCCAGGCCGCGCGCCGCGGCCGCCGTGCGCGTGTCCGGGTCGCGGTCGTACCCGACGACCCGGTGGCCGCCTTTGCGGATGCGCTCGGCCATGCTGCCGCCCATGCGGCCCATCCCGATCATACCGATATCCATGGGACCTCCGTCAGACTCACGGCTGCAGACTCACGGCAAGACTATCCGGCTCTACGATGCCGCCTGGGCCAGCTCGCCGCACTTCGACTCGACGCTTGCCAGCACCGCATCGTAGGAGTCGGCGAAGGCGGCGACGCCGTCGCGCAGCAGCTTCTCGGTCACCTCGGCCATGTCGATGCCGGCCGCGGTGAGCGCGTCGAGGGTCTGCTCCGCGCTCGGGCCGGTGCCGTCGAGCGCCGGAGCCACCACGCCGTGGTCCAAGACGGCATCGAGGGTTTGGGGCGGCATCGTGTTGACGGTGTCGGGCCCGATGAGGCTGTCGACGTACATCGTATCGGAGTACGCGGGGTCCTTGGTGCTGGTGCTCGCCCACAGCGGCCGCTGGACGCGTGCGCCCTTGGCCCTGAGGCTGGCGAACCGCTCGCCGCCGAACTCGGTCTTGAACAGGGCGTATGCCGCGCGTGCGTTGGCCACCGCCGCCGTGCCCAGCAGGTCCAGCGCGGATGCGTCGCCACCGGCGGCCAGCGCCCGTAACAAGGGGTCGACAGCGGAGTCGACGCGGCTCACGAAGAACGACGCGACCGACGCGACCCGCAGGTCGCCGCCCTGGCTCGCCCGCTGCTCCAGGCCGCGCAGGTAGGCCTCCATGACGGTCCGGTAGGAATCGAGGGAGAAGATGAGCGTCACGTTGACGTTGATCCCCTCGGCGATGAGGGTGCGGACCGCCTTGATGCCCTCGGGGGTCGCCGGGACCTTGATGAGCGCGTTGGGACGGCCGACGCTGGCGGAGAGACGCCGCGCCTCGGCAAGCGTCGCGCGCCGGTCGTGCGCGAGCGGTGGCGGCAGCTCGATGGAGACGTAGCCGTCCGCCCCGTCCGTCCGGTCGTACACGCCACGCAGGATGTCCGCGGCGTCCTGGATGTCCTCGACGGCCAATGCCTCGAAGACCTCGGCTGGGGACTTTCCTGCGCGGCTCATCTCCAGGAGGGCTTCGTCGTAGTCGGTGCTGCCGGAGACGGCCTTCTCGAAGATGGTGGGGTTGGAGGTGAGCCCGGTGATGCCTTGGCGGACCAGCGCACCCAGCTCGCCGGTCGTCAGCATGCTCCTGCGGATGTGGTCGATCCAGACCGACTGCCCGAGCTCTTGGATGCGTGTGACCGTGTTCTCGCCCATGGGGACCTCCTTCGTTAGGGCCTGGGCCCTAGGGCGCAGTGGAGATCTGCGCCGACTCCATCGCCTTGATCTTGGCCACGCGCCGCACGTGGCGCTCCTCGCCCGAGAACGCCGCGCCGAGGAAGGACGTGACGACCTCCCGGGCGAGCTCCTCGCCGATCACGCGGGCGCCCATGCACAGCACGTTCATGTCGTCGTGCTCGACGCCCTGGTGCGCGGAGTAGGTATCGTGGCACATGGCCGCACGCACGCCGACGACCTTGTTGGCCGCGACGCTGGCGCCCACCCCGCTGCCGCAGACCAGCACCCCGCGCTCGACGGACCCGTCGGCCACGGCTGTGGCCACGAGGCGTGCGAAGTCCGGGTAGTCGTCCTGCGGGTCGTAGGTGTGGGCGCCCATGTCCTCGACGTCGTGGCCGAGGTCGGCGAGCACGCGGGCGATATTGTCCCGCAGCTCGAACCCAGCGTGGTCTGCTCCGAGGGCGATGCGCATCTACCGCGGCTCCCGTGGATCGGATCGCGTTACGTAGCCTATCAGTTTGTCAGATGATCTGAGCGCGCAGACCGGTTCGCGGTGGTGCGGTTGCGGGCGGTTCCATCGGCACCGATCGGTGAGCAGCAGCGGGCGGCTGTGAGCCCGGCCGCCGCTTGGAGAACGATAGCAGCGAGGCCACGTGAGTGCAAACGATGACCGATTGGTTCTGTACGCCGTTACCGCGCGGATTTACGGAACGCCGGTCCGTTTGCTATCCTCTGATACGTCGTCGTCGTGGCGCTTCGGACGACAGCTCGGAACGCGCGCGGTCCGGGCCATCCTGCATAGGCACCGAACTCCTCTGGCCGAGCCGCGCTTCGCTCCGGGCCGGGCGTTCGCTTCCGAGCGACACCACGTTGATTCACGGTCCCCACAGCTCTCGACTCGCCCTCGCGCTACTCGCGGGGATGATGTCGGCCGTTGCGGCCTGCGGCGTCGATGTGCCCGGAGGGATCGACCGCTTCGCGGGGAGCGAGCGCATCACGGTCGAGGCGTCGGCCGACATCCAGATCGTCGCCTCCTCCGTCGCGCGCGTGGCCTCGGTGAGGATCATCCCGGACGGGCTCACGGTGCCTCGGGGCGGCATCATCGTCTTCACGGCGGTGGCTGAGGATGCGGCCGGCCGGTTCCTCGCCGACGTCGACTTCCGGTGGCGCATGCGGGACCCGCTCGCCGGGACGGTGAGCGCGGGCGGGCTGTTCACCGCGGGGAGCGTCCCCGGTGCGTACTCCGACGTCGTCGAGGTCACGGCGGTCCAGAGCACGGACGCGGGCGAGCTTACCGCGAACGGTGCCGCGTCGGTGGTCGTCACGAGTGGGTTCATCGACACCTCCATCGTTTCGGTGACGGTCTTCCCGAGCACGGCGACCGTGCGGCCGGGTGAGCGCGTCGCGCTGCGTCCGGGGGTGCTCGGGAACTACGGCGGCCTGGTGCAGGACATGGCGCTCGTCTGGCGGGTCACGGACCCGGCCGCCGGCGAGATCGACCAGAACGGGATCCTCACGGCCGGGACCGCGCCGGGCTTCTACGAGGGCGCGGTGCAGGTCCAGGCGCGGCGGCTGACCGGCTCCGCGCCGCCGGTGATCGGCACCGCGTCGGTGCGCATACTCTCGCTTGAGGAGGCGCGCGGCGGCGTCCGGGCCATCGTGGGCCCATCCGCCGTGATCGGCCTGCCCGGTGAGCGCTTCCCGCTCGTGCTCTTCGCCTTCGACTTCCAGGGACGCTCGGTCCCCCTGGAGGACGTGCGCTGGCAGGTCCGCGACGCCGGCGTCGGTGTCATGGACGAGGCCGGGCGTCTGGTCCTTGGAGAGACGCCCGGCCAGTACCCGGCGTCCGTGCGCGCCACGGGCACGCTTGGGGGGACGTATGCGGGCCGGGCCGTGAGTGCCGACCTCGACGTGCTCGTGCAGCGGCCCCTGGCGCGGGTGGTTGGCACGCCGGGCGAGGCACAGGTGGTGCCCGAGGTGCTGCGCATCCGCATCGGAGAGCGGGCGAGGGTGTCGCTCCTCTCCTTCGACGCGGCCGGCATCGCCGTGACGACCGATGAGGTCGGATGGCGCTTCGATGCGTCCGTCGTGACGGTGGACGCGCGCGGGCGGGCCTTGGCGGTGGGCCCGCCGGGCGTGTATCCGGGCGCGATCAGCGCGGTGGCCCCGGCGGTCGACGGGGAGACGCGGACGGTCTCGGCGACCGTCATCCTCCTCGGCCCGATGGTGCGCGCGCAGGTCGTCCCGGGCGTCGTGTCCCTGGAGGTCGACGGCCTGGCGCAGTTCACGGCGCTGGCCTTCGATGGGGCCGGCAACCGGCTGTTCGGCATCGAGCTCAGGTGGGAGCTCGCGCCGGGCACGCCGGGCTCCGTGAGCCCTTCGGGGCTGTATGTGGCGGGAGACCGTCCGGGAGAGTACGCCGGAGGCGTGCGGCTCAGGGCCACCCAGCGGTTACCCCGCTGAGGGGGCGTCGTTGACGAGGACGATGGTCCCGAGGGTGGCAAGCCGCGTCGTCAGGAGCTGCCGGGAGGAGTCGAACTCCGTGACCAGCCACCGCAGCCCATCGTCCTCCAGCACCGCGAAGAGCAGGTGCTCCCCGGGGATGCCCGCCGCGGTGAAGGGCTCCGCGGAGACCCGGAGCCGGATGGGGCGCTGGGGGAGCAGGCCCAGCGGCCGTGCGTCGAGGTCGAAGCCCTCGAGGTCGAAGGCGAAGAGCGCCGTAGCGCCTCCGAGGACGTCCGGAGGGGTGGCTGGGGTGGCGCGGAGCTGGATGCCTTCGGGGTACGTGCCCGCGTCGATGCGCAGGGTGACGGGAGGTCCACCGGTGCCGGTGACGAAGGTGACGTCCGTGCTGGGGACGGGCGGGATGAGGGGGGTCACCCCCGGCCAGTCGGGCCGCACGAGGGCCAGCTCGCCGTCCGGGCCCGTCGCGGGCACGCGGACGTTGGCGAGCACCGCGTCCTGGGGCGGCGGAGCGAAGGCGGGCCCCGGCGGCGGCGTCGGCCATCCGACGATGGTCTGGGCGCGCACGTCTCCGATCACGACCAGCCGGAGGGTGGTCAGCGCGGCGATGGCGAGCAGGGCGGCCCCGAGCCAGAGGGCGTTCTCGCGGCGGCGTGGGTGGGGGTGGGGCATGGGTGAAAGCGGTCCTCCGGAGGGAACCAACCTAGACGCGGTCGCCGAGCGCTGTCAAGCTGTGCGCTCTCAGCGCTCTCAGGGAGAAGGCCTTCACATCTCGCCGCCGCCACGTTACGCTGCGGGCCTGCACGGCCCCGCCGTCGCCCACTCCTGCCCATGAGCTCCAACGGCCCATCAGACCGCAACCCGACGCTCCGGCTCCTCCGGCTGTTCCTGCAGCCCGGGATCGGCATCAAGCGCTGGCTGGCCGTCGGCATCGCCGGCGTGCTCCTCGTCGCGCTCGGCATCGCCTTCGCCGTCTCCGTCTCGCTGACGAACACCATCGTCGAGGTGGGCCGCACGCTGACCTTCGGCGGCTTCCTCACGGGGGTGCAGCGGGGCGCGATCTTCGGGTCCATCGGCTTCGCGATCTCGGGCCTCTCCGCCTACATGCTGTACCAACGGGTCGTCTTCGGCGCGCGCTACCGGCGCGGAGGCGTCATCGAGAACCTCTCCAGCGAGCGCGTGCGCCGGGGAGGACCGCGCGTGGTGGCGATCGGCGGCGGCACCGGCCTGTCGTCGCTGCTGCGCGGGGTCAAGGAGTACACCGGGAACATCACGGCGGTGGTGACCGTCGCCGACGACGGCGGGAGCTCGGGGCGCCTGCGCGAGGAGCTCGGCATCCCGCCGCCCGGCGACGCGCGCCAATGCCTGATCGCGCTCTCGGAGTCGGAGCCGCTGATGGAGGAGATGCTCTCCTATCGCTTCGAGTCGGGAGCCAGCGCCCTGGACGGCCACAGCCTCGGCAACCTGCTCCTGGCCGCGCTCGCCCATACCAGGGGCAGCTTCCCCGAGGCGCTCCGTGCGGCGGCTGAGCTCCTCGCGGTCCGTGGGCAGGTGATGCCCTCCTCGACGGCCACGGACCTCAAGCTCGCCGCGAGGACGCTCAGCGGGCGCATGCTCGAGGGCGAGACGGCGATCGGTCACGCGGGCGAGCCCATCGCCGATCTGTGGCTCGACCCGCCGGACTGCGCCGCCTACGTGGGAGCGACGAGGGCCATCGAGGTCGCCGACGTCATCGTCATCGGCCCCGGCAGCCTCTACACCAGCGTCCTGCCGAACTTCCTCGTCTCCGGCATCCGGGAGGCCTTCGAGCGTTCCGGCGCGCTCAAGGTCTTCGTTTGCAACATCGCGACCCAGCACGGGGAAACGGACGGCCTTTCCGCGGGGGACCACCTGCGCGTCTTCGAGCAGCACGCCCGGGTCTCCGTCTCGCACGTCGTGTTGAACAGCCGCATCGTTCCCCTGGCGCCCGAGTTCCAGCAGGAGCCGCTCACGAGCGACGGCTCCATCGACGGGTTCGACGGCGTGCTCGTGCGCGCCGACGTCGTGGACGTTTCGTTCCCCAGCCGGCACGACTCGGGCAAGCTCGCCGCGCTCATCAACCGGCTGGCCCACGAGAGCTAGCGTTTCGCGCTCCCCACGGCGCCAGCACCCACATGGAATCCCCCAAAAGATGCAATGCAATCACGCATGCGCCGCGCCCACCCTGCTGGTACGTTGACCTATATCGCTTGAAGCCGCCCGATACGGGCCGTTCCGACATCCTCCGTGGGAGGAAACTGATATGGGGAACATGCAGCGTATGGACGAGGTTATCGCCGAGGTCGATCAGCACGAAGCAGCACTCGATTCGCGTACGGCGAAGGTCTATTCGCCGACGCAGATGCACTTCCTCGCGCGACTGCGCCGTCTGGACGGCGTCCGCAGTCAGCTCGACGTCCTACCGGCCCGCGATCCGTTCATGAAAAAGCTGGTCGACCGAGGCCTCTTCGCGACCTATCGTGACTGTATGGACGAAGGGATCGGCGACGAGGCGCGGCAGATACTCAACATCTGATACCGGCCTCCAGGCCGCGCGCGATCGAGGCGCACTACGCCGGGTGGCGTCTGCCGTTGCCCGGCTGAACCCAGAAGTAGACGGTGTCGTTGGACCGGCGTATGACGAGCGTCTTGCCGGTCGCCTTCGCGGCCGCCCCGAGACGGCGGCGCACCGCATTTGTCGTCTCGCCGGTGCCGGCCTGGAGCTGCCCGGCCTCGCCGGCCGGCACGCGCTGGATGTAGTCCATGTATTCCTGAAGGAGCTGCGCACGTTTCCCCGTCGTGCTTCGCGCCTGGGCTTCTGGGATCGTCAACAGATCGAACCTCGGCATCCCGGTCCTCCTGAGCAGTCCGCTAAGTAGGTTATTCGCCGCTCTTCTGGCGGGGTGATACGAGCGAGGATAGCTGAACGTAACTATCCGCGCAACGCGCATGGCCGAGGCCGGAACACCCGCATCCTGACGCGTTCTTCAGCGACTCGTTGCCTGTTCCACACGACGTGCCGCATAATACTGCAGCCCCACGCCGGTCCCGCCGAAGAACGAAGCGTGACGACACCACCGCCGGTCCCCATCGTCGATGCCCACCATCGGTTCACTGATGGTCCCTCGCGGCGTTTGCCGCCGGACCTGGCGCCGCTGCTCGCCGAGCGCGAAGTCGTGACCACGGTCCTCGTCCAACCCCTGCCGCTGGCCGAGGAGACCGACCGTGCGGTGTCCCTTGCGGCCGGAACCGGCTTCGTCGGTGGGGTCGTGCCCTGGGTCGATGTGACCTCGCGGTCGCTGACGCGGCGCCTGGACGAGCTGGGCGCGGCGCCGGAGCTGCGTGGCGTCTGTCTGCCCGTCCGGCTCGAGGAGGACAACCATTGGCTGGTGCGCGAGGACGTGCTGCGGGGGCTTGGGGCCGTGGCCGAGCGCGGGCTGTCGGTGGACGTCTTGGTGGAGCCGCGCCATCTCCCGTCCGTGGGCGAGCTCGCAGCCCGTCTGCCGGGGTTGTCCATCGCCGTCTGCCACCTGGGCGGCCCCTCCATCGGCTGGGGCCAGCGTGAGCCCTGGGGCGTGTACATGCTGAACCTGGCGCCTCACGGCAACGTGGTGGTGAAGCTGTCGGGGCTCCTGAGCCTGGACGAGCGCCGGTGGAGCGTCGGGCACCTGCGGGGCTTCGTCGAGCACGTCGTGCGGCTCTTCGGCTACGACCGGATGATGCTCGGGTCGGACTGGCCGGCCCACGAGGACGTGGCCACGTACGCCGAGGCGATGACGACGGCGGTCGAAGCGGCCGGGCCCATGACGGGGGCGCAGCGCGAGCGGCTCCTCGCCGGGACCGCCCGGGAGTTCTATCGCCTGGCGTGATGGGCCGGATGGCTACGGCGCGGTTCCGATGAGCTCCGGCATGACCCGCTCCGCGAAGAGGGCGATGGACTCCGGGTCGCCGCCGGGGAAGAACACCATCGCGGTATCGAGCCCCGCGGCCTCATAGGCCCGGAGCGCAGCGGCGACGTCCGCGGGCGCGCCCACGAGCCCCCGATGCCCATCGCGCTCCGGCGAGCCCAGCGCGGCCCACTTCGCCTCCGCCGCCGCCCGCGTGGGGGCGACGACCGCCCGCTCCAGCACGGAGATCTCGATCGCGTCTGCGTGTGGGGCGGCCTCGGCGCGGTGGCGGCGGAGGGCTGCGACGAGCGCGGCGAGCCGCTCGGGGCCCGGCAGCACGAAGTTCACGAGGTCGGCGTGGCGGGCGGCGCTCCGGAGCGTGAGTGCGCCCGACCCGCCGATGAGCAGCCGTGGCCGGTGCAGCGGCTTGGGCTCGAGCACCATGCCGCGCAGCGTGAAATGGCGCCCCTCGAAGGTCGTCGTCGGCCGCTCCCACAGCATGCGCACGGCCTCCGCAGTCTCCTCCAGCATCCCGGCGCGCGTCCGGGCGTCCGGGCGGGCGAGCCCGAGCGCTTCGTACTCCGCGCGGTGGCCGCCCGAGCCGATGCCGAGGAGCATCCGGCCGCCGCTGATCACATCGAGGGTGGCGGCCGCCTTCGCGAGCTGCGCGGGTGGTCGCAGCGTGACGTTGCTGACCAGCGTCAGCAGTCCGATGCGCTCGGTGGCCGTGGCCACGGCTGCGAGCGCGGCCCACGGGTCGAGCATCGGCGTGCTGCTCGGTCCGATGCCGGGGAACGGCACGAGGTGGTCGGTCACCGAGAAGTAGGCGAACCCGGCCGACTCGGCCCGGCGGGCGAGCTCGCGGAGCTCGGGGTAGATGTCCGCGGGGTTGCCCGTCGATGGGGCGTGGGATTGCGTATGGAATCCGAAGCGCACGATGCCCCGGATTCTCCCGGAGGCCACGAGCGCGGTCAAATGCCTTCGGGCAGGGGGCAGCCACCCATGGTACGATTCGCAACCCGGCCACTCGCGGCCGACCCCACCGTCGAGGAGTTACACGCAATGGCGAGCCAAGCCCAGAAGCTGGTCTGGACCGACGTGAAGATCCCGCAGACCAACGTTTCCGTCTACGAAGCGCTGCACCGCCGGCGCATGTCCTGGACCTTCGAGGACAAGCCGGTGAACCAGGACGTCATCGAGCGCATGCTGGCCGCTGCGGTCTGGGCGCCGAACCACCGCATGAACGAGCCGTGGCGCTTCTTCGTCATCCCCAAGGACTCACCCGTCCGCCGCAAGATCGCCGATGCGATCTTCGAGGCGCTGCTCGATGAGTGGAAGAGCGAGAAGCGCGCCGAGCCGTACCGCGAGAAGGTCCTGGCCCCGCCCTTCATCATCTTCACGTACCACGTGGCCGACGCCGACGGGTTCGTTGAGAAGGAGAACTACGCGGCGCTCATCGCGGCGATGCAGAACATCAGCCTCGCCGGCGTGGCCGAGGGCATCGCGGTTACCTGGGACACGGGCAGGGTGGTGCGCGTGCCGGCCGTGAGCACCATCCTCGGTGCCGAGGACAACTGGAACATGACGGCGATGCTGTCGATCGGGTACGCCGCGGAGGAGTCCGCGTCCGCGCGGACTCCCGTGACGGAGTTCGCCCGCTGGGTCTAGACGCTTCGTCAACGCGGCGCACACGCCGTCACGCCGTTCGGACAACACGAGGGGCCGCTCCCAACGAGGAGCGGCCCCTCTGTCGTTCGTGCCTGTTTCTTGCCGGGAGAAGCGGTGTCGAGGCCCCCGCCGTTCGTCCCGCCGTGGAACCCTCTGCGGGTTAACACCCAGCCCACAGGTGGGGGTATTCCCCTCGCCAAGTTGAGGGTTGCTCTGATTCCAGGCCGTGACCGCAGGGAGCAGCATGGAAAGGTGACCGCGGGCCGAAGTCACCTGAGAGCGGCGGCACGGGAGCTGGAGCGTGATAATGCGGAGCGATCTGCACCGGCGTGTGGTCTCTGCCGTGAGGGCGGAGAGGGGCATCACGGGTTTGGAGACGGCGATCATCCTGATCGCATTCGTCGTCGTGGCGTCCGTCTTCTCCTACACGGTGCTGACGGCCGGTGTCTTCTCATCCCAGAAGAGCAGCGAGGCGGTCAACTCGGCCATCGACGAGGTCCGGTCCTCGATCAAGATCAGCGGCAACACCATCGCGTACAAGGGTGCGGTGGACATCGACAAGGTGGCGAGCACCACCTCGGACCGGGTCGACGCGGTCGTCCGCGTCGCGCTTACCATCGGCGTGGCCCTCCAGGGCATCCCCATCGACGTGACGCCCGCCTACCAGCTCAACGCGACCAACAAGAGCCTTGAATCCAGCGGCAGCACGAGCTCGCTGGTGATCAACTTCATCGACCAGAAGCAGGTGATCAGCAATGCCGCCTGGACGGTGGCCTTCAGCGGCTCCAACGACGGCGACTTCTCGTTGGAGCCCACCGAGCGCGCGGTCCTCACGCTCTGGCTGGCCGACTACAAGTACAACAACACCCATGGGCTCTACTACGTGCTCGGGACGGATACGACCGACCCATTCTTCGATGGATCGGTGGACCTGCTGGGGAACTTCGACTCGTTCTCGATCGAGATCAGCCCGGTGCAGGGCACCCCGCTCGTCATCGAGAAGGTCATCCCGCAGAGCTTGAACGACGTCATGAATCTACGCTAACACCGGCCCGGCCGCCGGCGGCTCGCCGCCGGGCGGATCCGGCCGCATACGGCAGTCCGGGGGTGCGCCGCTCGCCACCGGAGCACGCGCCCCCGGACTGCCCGCGGCCCCCCCATCGCTGAGGGAGGCGGGTCTTGCGCAGAGATGCGGGTGCGGTGGCCGGCGGACCGATCCCAGGGGCCAGAGCCCAGGGCCCAGAGCCCAGAGTAAGGACACCGAGTGACGATCATGGGAGCTCCACTGGAGGGCCGGTTGAATAACCAGCGCGGCATCACGGGACTTGAGACGGCAATCATCCTGATCGCGTTCGTCGTGGTCGCATCGGTCTTCGCCTATACCGTGCTCACGGCGGGCATCTACTCCTCCCAGAAGGCGAACGAGTCCGTGAACGCCGCGGTCGACGAGGTGCGCTCGTCCATCACCATCGCTGGGAACACCATCGCGTACACGGGCGCCGTCGACATCGATGGCCTCGCGTCCACCACGTCCGACCGCGTGGATGCCGCCGTGCGCATCGCGGTCACCATCGGCGTCGCCCTCCAGGGCATCGCCATCGACCTCACGCCCGCCTATCAGCTCAACGCGACCAACAAGAGCCTCGAACCCAGCGGCGACACGAGCTCGCTGGTGATCAACTTCATCGACCAGCAGCAGGTGATCAGCAACGCTGCCTGGACGGTGGCCTTCAGCGGGACCAACGACGGGGACTTCTCGCTGGAGCCGACGGAGAAGGCCGTCCTGACGATCTGGCTGAGCGACTACAAGTACGACAACACCCACGGGCTCTACTACGCGCTGGGGACGGACACGGACGACCCCTTCATCGACGCCTCCGGCGACCTGCTCACGAACTACAACACCTTCGGGGTGGAGATCAGTCCGGTCCAAGGCACGCCGCTCGTCATCGAGAAGGTCATCCCGCAGAGCCTGAACCCGATCATGAACCTGCGCTAGGCGGCCAGCCCGCCCGCCACCTCCACGTTACGACTCTGTTACGTTTTTCACTTACCCCCGTCTAGGGCGTTGTCGCCCCGTGCGCAATCCCGTACTCTCTGCCTGTGGCGCACGCTGGCGCTGACTCGACCAACGTGCCGCAGGGCCTCTCGCATGTGGAAATACCTCACCACTCTTCTCGTGCTCGCGGGCCTCGCGCTGGCGGCCGCTGCGTGCGGCAGCGACCAAGCGCCGACATCCGCGCCAACGCGTGCCACGACGACAGGAGAGAAGATCTTGACGCAGTACAAGGCCCCCCCGCCGCTCACCATCAACCCCGACGCCTCCTACACGGCCACCTTCAAGACGGCCAAGGGCGACATCGTCGTCGAGCTGTTCGCCAAGAAGGTGCCGAACACGGTCAACAACTTCGTGTTCCTCGCCCGCGAGGGGTTCTACGACGACATCACCTTCCACCGGGTGATCGCGGACTTCATGGCCCAGGGCGGCGACCCGGAGGGCACCGGGCGCGGTGGGCCCGGCTACCAGTTCGCCGACGAGTTCGACCCGAGCCTGCGCCACGACAAGCCGGGCATCCTGTCGATGGCGAACGCCGGCGCGAACACCAACGGCAGCCAGTTCTTCATCACGCACGTGCCGACGCCCCACCTCGACGATAAGCACTCCGTCTTCGGCCAGGTGACCGAGGGGATGGACGTGCTGCTGAGCCTGAGTGCGGGCGACGCGCTCAACAAGATCGAGATCGTCGAGGCGGGCCCCTAGGGGTCCGGACCCGCCCACCCTCAGACCCGCCCATCCTCATATAGCTCGTACTCGTATCAGGAGGAGTCGACGACATGGCCAAGGAAGCAGACCCCGTCCTCAAGCTCATGAAGGACAACGACTGCGATGAGCTGGACATCAGGTTCACCGACGTGCCCGGCACGTGGCAGCACGTGACGCTGCCCATCGGCGAGGTCGACGACGCCCTCTTCATCAAGGGCACCGGCTTCGACGGATCGAGCATCCGGGGGTTCCAGGCCATCAATGAGTCGGACATGCTCCTCATCCCGGACCCGGCCACGGTGGTGGTGGACCCGTTCATGCACCGCACGGCGAGCATCGTCGCAAGCGTCCGCGACCCGATGACGGGCAACGCCTACCCGCGGGACCCCCGCTACGTCGCTCAGAAGGCCGAGCAGTACCTCAGGGACTCCGGCATCGGCGACGTCTCCTTCTGGGGGCCCGAGCTCGAGTTCTTCATCTTTGACTCCGTGCGGTTCGGCCAGACGGCCAACACCGGCTTCTACGAGGTCGACTCGGAAGAGGGCATCTGGCGCTCGGGCGAGAGCTTGACGCTGGACGAGGGAGGCCCCAACCTCGGCATGAAGCCGCGGTACAAAGGGGGTTACTTCCCCGTGCCGCCGGTCGACACGTTCACCGATATCCGCAGCGAGTGCGCCCGGGAGATGGCACGCTACGGCATCATCGTCGAGAAGCACCACCACGAGGTCGCAACCGCCGGTCAGGGCGAGATCGACATGCGGTTCGACGAGCTGCTGAAGATGGCCGACAACGTCATGGCCTACAAGTACGTGGTCAAGAACGTCGCCGGCCGCTACGGGAAGGTCGCCACCTTCATGCCCAAGCCGCTCTTCGGGGACAACGGCACCGGCATGCACGTCCACCAGAGCATCTGGAAGGGCGGCGACCCGCTCTTCGCCGGCGACGGCTACGCGGGCTTCAGCGAGCTTGGCCTGCACTACGTCGGTGGGCTGCTCGCCCACGCCCCGGCGCTGATGGCGTTCCTGGCGCCGACGTCCAACTCCTACAAGCGGCTCGTGCCCGGCTTCGAGGCGCCGACCATCCTGGCGCTCTCGGCCCGCAACCGCAGCGCCGCGGCCCGCATCCCCATGTACTTCTCCGAGCCGAAGACGAAGCGTGTGGAGTTCCGCCCGCCCGACCCGACGGCGAACCCATACCTGGCGTTCTCGGCGATGCTGATGGCCGGCCTCGACGGCATCCGGAACAAGACCGACCCGGGCGCGCCCGTCGACGAGGACCTCTACACGCTCCCGGCGGCGGAGCTCGCGAAGCTCCGGCAGGTCCCGGGCAGCCTGGCGGAGTCGCTGAACGCGCTGGAGGCCGACCACGACTTCCTGACGGAGGGGGACGTCTTCACCAAGGACCTGATCGAGGGGCACATCGCCTTCAAGCGGGAGACGGAGGTCGATGAGATCCGCCTGCGTCCACACCCGTACGAGTTCCACCTGACCTTCGACGCCTAGAAGGGCACAGCCCTTCACCCACTCGCTGCCGCGCGGCTAGAGCGGCCGGGCCGGCGCTCAGCCGCGTACGGGGGTGCCATGCTTGAGTCATATGCAAGCGTCACGGTGCAGCAGCAGGTGGAGCCCATCCAGGTCTTCACCGGCATCGAGACGAACAACCGGTACCGGATCCTCGATCCAGACGGCACGGAGATCCTGTTCGCCTACGAGGACTCCGGCTTCATGGTGCGCCAGCTCCTGGGGAACCACCGTCCGCTCTCCATCAAGGTGGTGGACCCCCAGGGCGCGGTGCAGCTCACGGCGAGCCGCAAGTTCTACTGGTTCCTCTCCCACCTCGTGCTGGCGGGCCCAGGGGGCGCGCCGGCTGGCCGGGTGGACCGCCGCTTCAAGGCCCTCGGCCGGCGCTTCGACCTCTCGGACGGGCAGGGGGATCCCGTGGAGGTCCACGGTCCTATGCTCCGGCCGAACACCTTCTGGCTCAGGCGGAACGGCGAGGACGTCGGCAAGATCACCAAGCAGTGGAGCGGCGTCGGCCGGGAGATGTTCACGCGCGCGGACACCTTCCACGTGGAGTTCACGCCCTCCGACGGCGAGCCCTCGGCCCAGCCGCCGCTCTCGGAGTCCATGCGCTGGACCGTGCTCGCGGCCGCCATCGCCATCGACCTGGACTTCTTCGAAGACCGAGGTGGGCGCCGGGGAGGCATGGGCTTCGGTTTCGGCAGCAGGTAGGCTGCAGAGCAGCTACGTCCCGAAGGTCCGCCTGAAGCGCAGCAGGTTCTCCTCGATGTTCACGCGCGGCCGCGGCGCACGCCCGTGCTCCTCGATACTGGCCACGATGCACCAGGGGCCGTCCTCGTGCGCCGCCGCATCCAGCGACTCCTCGAACGCCTCGATCGTCGAGACCGCCGCCACGCGCGGGATGCCCGCGGCCCGCGCGATGCCCGCGAGGTCCGTGCCCCAGGCCGTGTGCGTCGGCTGTCCGCCGGTCTCCGCCCACTGGTGGTTGTCCCACACGATGAGCACGAGGTTCACCGGCCGCATCGCCGCGATGGTCGCCAGCGAGCCCAGGTTCATCAGCAGCGAGCCGTCGCCGTCGGTCACGTACACGCGCCGATCGGGCGCCGCGAGCGCCACGCCCAAGCCGATGGACGAGACGAGCCCCATGCCGCCGAAGGAGTAGAGGTTCGCGTCGCGGTCCCCCGCCGCGAACAGGTCCGCCGTGGCCGGGCCCAGATTGGCGATGATGGGCTCGTTCGTGACGCGCGCGAGCAGCGCACGGACGCCCTCCTCACGCCTCACTCTTCGCCCCCACCAGCGTCGAATACAGCAGGACCGCCACGGGCGCGCGGCCCGCGTAGCACAGCCGGAGCGCCCCGTCGACGACGCCCGCCACGTCCTCCTCCCGCTCCGGCGCGTAGTGCGGGATGGAGAGCGCGTCGAGGATGCGCGGGACGGCCTGGGCCGGCGGGATCTGAGCCGCGTTGAACTCGCCGAGGCCGCCGCGCATGCCGATGAACAGCGGCACGGCGATGCGGTTGACGATGCAGAGCTGGGCGAGCGCGTTCACGGTGTTGCCGAAGCCCGAGCTCTGCATGAAGACGGCGGCGCGCTTGCCCGCTGCGTAGACGCCAGCGGCGATGCCGACGGCCTCCTCCTCGCGCGTCGCTGCCACGGTGGTGAACGCGGGGTCGTCCACGAGCTTGCCCACGACCTGCCACCCCGCCGCATCCGGCACGTAGGGCACGGTCCAAGCCTCGTGCGCCCGCAAGCCGTCGATGATCGCGTCCGCCCAGTGCATAGCAGCGGCATTATAAACAAGCAAGGGCGTGGCCCTTGACCCACATGGGGTAGGCCCGTCGACGCCGTCCTCCCGTTGTCATTCTGAACGAAGCGAAGAATCTCGTCCGTTCAGGCACTTGCTCTGAACGATCGCGTTAGTCTGGGAGCCAGCGGTGCTACCTGTTACGGGTCAAGGGCTATGCCCTTGACCTTGACGAACGCGGCGCGTAGCGCAGCCGCCGCCTCGGCGATGGCGTCCCACGTCCGGTCGACCGGTGCGCCCGCGCTGAAGAAACCGTGGATCATACCGTCGTACCGGGAGCACGTCGTCTCGACGCCGGCCCGCTGCAACCGGCCGGCGTACGCCTCGCCGTCGTCGCGCAGCGGGTCGTACTCGGCGGTGATGATGAGCGCGGGGGGCAGGCCGGACAGGTCCTCGGCAAGCAGCGGGGCCGCGAGGGGGTTCGCCGCGTCCACGTCGTCGCGCACGTAGTGTCTCCAATACCAGTCCATCGTCGTGCGGTCGAGTCCGTAGCCTTCGCCGTTGTCGCGGAAGGACTGGCTCGAGTCGTCGCTTCCGACCGCCGGATACACGAGCAGCTGGTGCGCGAGGGCCGGACCGCCGCGGTCGCGGGCCATCAGCGTCACGGCCGCCGCCAGGTTCCCGCCCGCGCTGGCGCCGCCGACCGCGACCGCTCCCGGGTCGACGCCGAGTGCCGCCGCGTGCTCCACCGTCCAGGCCGTGGCCGCGAAAGTGTCGTCGAGCGGCAGCGGGAACTTCGCCTCCGGCGCCAGCCGGTACTCGACCGAGACGACGATGCATCCCGCCTCGTTGGCCAGCGCCCTGCACGTCGCGTCGGTGGTCTCGATGCTCCCGAGCACCCAGCCGCCGCCGTGCAGCCACACGAGCGCACCCACCGGGCCGTCTGCCGACGGCGTGTAGACGCGGACCGGCACCTCGACGCCGTCGCCTGGCACGCGGAGGTCCTCGACCTTCGCCACGTCGGGCCCCGGCAGACGCGGCGCCGCGTCGAACTGGGCGCGGGCCTGGGTGGGCGTGAGCGATTCGATGGGCGGAGCGCCCGCGCGCAGATCGAGGGCGGCTTTGGCTTGCGGGTCGAGGGGCATCCGGCTTCTCCTTCCCGGCATCGTCCGGGAACGCGATTATACGCACGAGGGCGGAGCCGTCGTGGCCCGGCGGGACCCTAGGGCAGCCCCGTTCGCGCTCTAGCAGATGGTGGACGATGCGGTAAACTACGCGGGATTCCAGCGCGCGCTGGAATCCCGCGCGCGGACGACCCCGGCTAGCCCATAGCCGGGACGGCGTGGCCAGGTGTGATCGCCAGGGTGCGAGAGAAGGAGGCGATGCGATGCTATCCGTCGAGGAGAACACGCGGCTGACCAGCGTCGGCCCGGGCACGCCCATGGGTGAGCTCATGCGCCGCTACTGGCACCCGATCGCCGCCGCGACCGAGCTCGATGAGCGTCCCACGAAGGAGGTCCGCCTGCTCGGCGAGGACCTCGTGCTCTACAAGGACCGCTCGGGCACCATCGGCCTCATCGACCGCCTCTGCGCGCATCGTCGCGTGAACCTGGCCTACGGCATCCCCGAGGACCACGGGCTGCGGTGTATGTACCACGGCTGGCTCTACGACGAGACCGGTCAGTGCATCGAGCAGCCCTTCGAGGAGACGGTGCACCCGGATGGGCGCTTCAAGGAGAAGGTGAAGCTCGCCGGCTACTCCGTCGAAGTGCTCGGCGGCCTCATCTTCGCGTACATGGGGCCGCAGCCGGTCCCGTTGCTCCCGCGCTTCGAGCCCTTCATGTGGGAGAACGGCTGGGCCGACATCGCGCTGGCGGACCTGCCCTGCAACTGGCTCCAGTGCATGGAGAACTCGCTCGACCCGGTGCACCTCGAATGGCTGCACGGCTACT
>JADFQE010000096.1 GCA_022561985.1 Chloroflexota bacterium | reverse complement strand
CCGTTTGCGCTGGAAGCGCTTGGGGCGGCTGCCCCTCGGTCTGATCTTGGCCGGCGTGGTCGTGCATGGCGCCCTACCCGGCCGCCCGGGCCTCTGCGCGGTCTTTGACGTGGGCCAGCGTCAGCGAGAGCAGGTCGCGGACGTGGTCGTCGTCGAGCGCGTAGAAGACGCGCTGGCCGTGGCGGTGGCTGGTCACGACGCGCTGCGCGCGCAGGAGCCGCAGGTGCTGGGAGACGGCCGGCTCGGAGAGCCCGACGATCTCGGCGAGGTCGCTGGTGCAGAGCTCCTGGTGGGCGAGCCCGTCGATGATCTTGACGCGGGTGGGGTCGCCGAGCGCCCGGTAGACCTCGGCGGCGTGGGCGTATTCGACGGGCGCACGCGAGCGGCGCCGCCCCTCTGCGATGCGCTCGGCCGGGTCCGACAGGAGGGGGTGCCCTGAGGCGCTCCGTTCTGATAGCTCAGTCATTAAGCAAGAGCTTAATGTTCGACTGGAGAGTAGTCAATCCCGTCCAGCCCGGCGGCGGAGAAGACGGGGCAGGGTCGTCTTCTAGATCCCCAGGAAGCGCACCGTGGCGTGCGACTTGTGGATGCGGTTGAGGTTCAGCAGCAACCCCGTCAGGTTCTCGACGTAGCAAGAGTTGGCGAGCGGGCCGGCGTCGACCGGCCGCAGGTCCTTGATGGCGCGCACCAGCTCCATCGTCTGCTTGCGCGCCTCGTCGACGTCGCCGCACACCGCGACGTCGCCCTCGATCACATGGTCGGGCCGCAGCAGGTCGCGGGCGCTCAGGTTCTGGAACGCCGAGGTGACCCGGCTCTCTGGGAGCAGCGCCTGGACCAGCTCCGCCGCCGAGCCCTGGGGGAGCGCGACGGGCTTGAAGTGGCCGTCCTTCACCACGAGCGGCGCGGCGACGCTGACGACGAGCTTGCCCACCAACGCGGCGGTCAGCGGGCCGACGGTGTCGTTGAGCGCGTCGTAGGGCAGCGAGAGCAGGACCCAGTCGGCGTCGCCCGCCGCCTCGGCGTTGGTCGCGCCGGTGATGGGCAGCCCCGCGTCGTTCTTGCGCAGCGCGGCCGCGGCATCGGCCCCACGGGAGGCGTCCCGCGAGCCGATGATGACCGGGTATCCGGCCATGGCGAGACGCAGTCCGAGGCCGCGGCCCTCGGGCCCGGTCCCCCCAACGATGGCAACGGTCGGCATATGCTCTTTCTCCCTGAGAGATGGGGGCTCACCCAGCGGCGCTCGCCCCCAGAGGGGCGCACCATACGGGCGGCGCGCCCGGAGGACAAGCGCCCGGCGCTACATGCGCACGCGCAGCGTTCGGATACCCCGGTTCGGCAGGACGACCAGGAACACGAAAACCAGCACGGCCGCGCCGCCGAGGGCCAGCGCGAAGGGCGCGCTCATGACCGCCGCCAGGGCCCCGAACTGCATCTCGCCCAGCGGGCGCACGACCGTATGCGTCATCCCCCACAGGGACATGACGCGCCCACGGTAGTCGTCGGGGACCATGAGCTGGATCGCGGTCCGTATCCCCACGCTGGCCGACGAGCCGCCCATCCCCGTGACCCAGAGCAGGAAGAACGTGAGGGGGACCCAGGTCGAGAGGCCGACCCCGACGACCGCGAAGCCCAGCACGATGGACCCACCGACGATGTACCGGCCCTGGCCGTGGGCGCCACCGTGGCTCGCGGCCCATGCCGCGCCCATCAAACTCCCGATCCCCTGCGCCATCCACAGGTAGCCGAGCCCGGACGGACCGAGGCCCAGGATGTCCTTCGCGATGACGGGGAACAGGACCGAGATGGCCAGCGCGAAACCCGTGTTCCAGTACATCGCGCCGAGGAGGAGCGCGAAGATGCGGTTCTGCCACGTGAACCGCAGCCCCTGGCCCACGTTCTCAAGCAGGTTGCCGCGCGACACCCGCTCGATCCGCGGGAGGTCGACCCGATACAGGAAGACCGCGTAGACCGCGAACCCGACGCCCGCGACGACGAAGATCACGCCCCCGGCGGTCATCGCCGACGCCGTGGTCTCGATCACCCACGCGAGGAGGAACCCCGCCATGACCGGCGCCAACACCCGGGTCCCGGGGTGGACCATCGCGTTCAGCCCCACGGCCTGGCTCATGTACCGGCGCTCGATCAGGTGGGGGAACATCGACTCCCGCGCGGGCTGCTCGAACGCACCGATCGCGGAGAGCGCGAACCCACCCGCGATGACGTGCCAGGCCACGAGCACCTGCGCGAAGCCGAGGGCCGCCATGACCCCAACGACGAGCATCTGGAGCGGCTGGAGCGCGATGAGCAGACGCCGCTGGTCCACCCGGTCGGCGATGGCCCCGCCCAGGAGCGACAGCGCCATGGACGGGATGGCCTGCGCCAGCCCGTGCAGCCCCAGCAGCAGCTTCGAGCCCGACAGCTCGTAGATGAGCCAGCCCTCGGCCATCCACATCATCTGCTGGCCGGAGATCGAGATCACGTAGCCGATCCACCACCGGCGGAACTGCGTCGCGCGCAGCACACCGAAGCGGGAGAAGCGGGAGGTCTCGGCCCGTGGCGTGAGCTGGCTCAAGATGCGAGGCCGGTGACCTCGGCGAGGAGCTCCAGGTGGGATTCCAGGTCGAAGACCGGGTTCAGGATGAACTCGCTCACCCCGGCCTCCGCCCACGCCGCGAGCTGCTCCTGCACGCGTCCGGGCGCGCCCCAGATGGCGACGCGGCCGGGCAGCTCCGCGTTGCCGTAGAAGTAGGCGAACCACTCCTCGAGCCGGCGCCGCGCGCGCTCCTCGTCGTCGTCGATGGCGAGGTACACCCGCTTGGAGATGGGGAAGCTCACGGGGTCGCGGCCCTCCTCGGCAAGCCAGCCCGTCACGCGCTTGAGGTTCTCGGTGAAGAGGTCGCGGGAGGAGTTGCCTGCACCCGTCCAGCCGTCGCCGAGCCTGAGCGCCCGGCGGATGGCCGGCTCCGCGGTCGCGCCGAACCACAGCGGCGGGTGCGGCTTCTGCGCGGGCGCCGGCGCGATGGTCACGTCGTCGAGCTCGTAGAAGTCGCCGGTGTAGCTGACCGGCGAGCCCGTCCAGAGCGCCTTCATGATCTCGATATGCTCGATGAACCGGCGGACGTGGCGGCCGGGAGACATGCCGTACATCGGCAGGTCGTCCGCGCTCCCCCCGAGCCCCACGCCCACGATGAGCCGCCCGCCCGACATCTGGTCGAGCGACGCGAGCTGCTTCGCCAGGTGCAGGGGGTTGTGCCGCGGCACCACGAGCACCGAGACGCCGAGGCGCACCCGCGTCGTGTGGCCGGCGACGTAGCTCAGGAACGTGATCGGGTCCAGGATCGGCGGGTCGCCGGTCATGCGCTCCTGCGTCCACAGCGACGCGTAGCCGAGCGCCTCCGCCCGTGCGGCGTAGCGGCGCACCAGGTCCATGTCGACGTTCCCGTCGCGAAAGATGTGCGGCGACGTGATGCCGATACGAGTCGTGGAGGCGATGGTCATGTGCTCACTCCGGGGCTGATGGGACTGCGCAGCATTCTAGCAGGGGGTGCTCGCCGCACGGGCACGCGCGCCCGCTCATCAACCGGCGGCCCAGGCGAGCGCTCGGTCGCCGTGGCCTGATGCCACGCCGGACACACACCAGCGGCTACGCGTTGGGGGGTCGCCGCTACGACCCCCCAACGCCGATGGGACGCGCAGGGTCCCATCACCTGGGGTAAAATGGTGTCTCCCCCGTTGACTCTTGGTGCCTCGTGCTCGTATGGTGCGCGAGACCCTGGCTCCTACCCTATCTCGGTTCGAGGATCTCCCCCCTTGTTTTCTCCCCTCCTCAGCGCCATCTACTACTTCCTCCGTCACGCTTTCGTGACCGAATTCGAGATGGACCACCTGCCCTCCGGGTGCGAGGAGACCCGCCTCGGCTGGAACTTCGGGGCCACCCGCCAGTGGCGCGGCCTCGACGGCCTCCACGTCCGCGAGCACGACGGCCAGCTGATCGGCCACTACGACCGCATCGACCCGCGCACCAACCTCCTCGGCCACCTGGTCTTGGACATGCCCAAGGAGATGACCATCGCGCTGAGCACCGGCGTGGGGCTCGTGGTCTTCTTCAACGGCGGCGCTGCTCCGGCACTGCTCTGGGGCGGCATCGCGGGAGCGGGCGCTCTGCTCACCACCTTCGCGGCGCGAAGGGCGCGCTCCTAAGCGCAACCGGCCCCCCGGATCCCGGACATCACGAAGACGCCGTTCCTGCTTGGAGCGGCGTCTTCGCTACTTGCCGCCTCAGCGAACACGGCCCTATACTCTGTCGGACGGAACAACCGGATAGGACTGACGCAAACCTTTAAATCCAGTCCCGTGAGGCTGGCAAGGGACAGCGTCGTGGCCATGCCCCGACTCGTGCGGGGCTGCCCACGCGGCGCACGCGCGCCAACGCGACCTCTCTGCCTGGCCCCTGGGCGAGAGGTTTTTTCGTGCCCACAGAACGGCTCCTGATGACCGGCGAGGACATGCGGCGCGTGATCGCCCGCATCGCCCACGAGATCGTCGAGCGCAACCGCGGCGCCGGCGGCCTCGTGCTCGTCGGGCTCCAGCGCCGGGGCGTGCCCCTCGCGCACTGGCTCGCGAGCGCCATCGAGGCGTTCGAGGGCGTCGAGGTCCCGGTGGGCGCGCTGGACACCAACCTCTACCGCGACGACCTCACGAGCCGTCCCCAGCCCACCGTGCGCGCCACGACGCTGCCCGTGGACGTCGACGACAAGGTCGTCGTGCTGGTGGACGACGTGCTTTACACCGGGCGCACCGCGCGCGCGGCCCTCAACGCGCTCATGGACCTCGGACGGCCCACGCAGGTGCAGCTCGCGGTCATGGTCGACCGCGGCCACCGGGAGCTGCCCATCCGCGCCGACTACGTGGGCAAGAACGTGCCCACGGCGGCCGACGAGCAGGTGCGGGTGCGCGTCGGCGACTTCGACTCCGTGGACGAGGTCGTCCTGGTCGTGGACGCGAGCCTCGTGGCCGCCGAGGACGGGGCACGCGCATGACGACCCGCGCACCGTCGGAGAAAGCCACTACTTCGAGCACGGGCACGCCGGGCATGGGCGCCGGGCCGCGCCGCCACGTCCTCGACCTCGACGACTTCTCGGCCGCCGAGATCGGCGCGCTCCTGGACTCGGCCGAGGCGATGCGCGAGGTGATGGACCGCAGCATCAAGAAGGTGCCGTCGCTCCGGGGCAAGGTCGTCGTCACGCTCTTCCTGGAGCCGAGCACCCGCACGCGCGTCTCCTTCGAGCAGGCCGGGAAGATGCTCTCCGCCGACGTCATCAACATCGGCGGGGCCGGGAGCGCCGCCGAGAAGGGCGAGTCGCTGCTGAACACGGCGCTCACGCTCCAGGCCATGCACGCCGACCTCATCGTGATCCGCCATCCCCACTCCGGGGCGCCGTACTTCCTGGCGCGCCACCTGCGCTCGACGGGCGTCGTCAACGCTGGGGACGGCATGCACGCGCACCCCACGCAGGCTTTGTTGGACCTGATGACGATGCGGCGCCACCTGGGCTCCCTCGAAGGCGCCAGGGTCGTCATCGTCGGCGACGTGCTCCACAGCCGCGTGGCGCGCTCCGACGCCTTCGGGCTCGCCGCCTCGGGCGCCAGCGTGGTCCTCTGCGGCCCGCCGACCATGATGCCCCTCGACCTGCTGCGCGCGAACCGTGATGGGGGCCCCGACGGGGGCCCTGATGCAGGGTCTAACCCAGGCCCCGGGCGGAGCCTCCCGAACGTCACCGTCGAGCCGGACCTCGACACGGCCATCGCCGGCGCCGACGCCGTGATCGCGCTGCGGCTCCAGACCGAGCGCCAGGCGGCCGGCATGCTGCCGAGCTTGCGCGAGTACACGCGCCGGTGGCAGGTCACCGAAGCCCGCATGGCCCTCGCCAAGCCCGGCGCGCTGCTGATGCACCCCGGCCCCATGAACGAGGGGCTGGAGATCACCTCCGCGCTGGCCCACGGCCCCACGGCGCAGATCGAGGAGCAGGTCACCAACGGCGTCGCCATCCGCATGGCCCTGCTCTACTCGCTGCTCACGGGCACCGAGGAACGCCCATGAGCGTGCCGCTGCTCATCAAGAACGCACGCCTCATCGACCCCTCGGACGGCTCCGACGCGGCCGGCGACCTGCTCATCGTCGACGGCGTGATCGCGCGCCGTGGCTCCACGAACGGGAGCGTCCCCGACGGGACGCGCGTCGTCGACGGCACCGGGATGGTCGCGGCGCCCGGCTTCATCGACCTGCACGCGCACCTGCGCGAGCCCGGCGGCGAGGACAAGGAGACGATCGCGACCGGGACGGCGGCAGGCGCGCGCGGCGGCTTCACGACGCTCTGCTGCATGCCCAACACGAACCCCGCCATCGACTCAGCGGCGGTCGTCGAGCTCATCGTGCGCCGCGCGGCCGAGGCCGGCCCCATCCGCGTGCTGCCCTTCGGCGCCGTCTCGCGCGGCCGCTCAGGCGTCGAGCTCACGGACATGGAGGAGCTCGCCCGCGCGGGCGCCGTCGGCTTCACCGACGACGGCTCTCCGGTGGCCACCGGGCACCTCATGCAGATGGCCCTGCTCTATGCGGGCCAGCTCGGCCCTTCGACAGGCTCAGGACGCCGCCTGCCCGTCATGGACCACTGCGAGGACCACTCCATCACCAAGGGTCTCGGCGTGAACGAGGGCTGGGTCGCCTCGCGCCTCGGCCTCGCCGGGTATCCGTCCGCCGCCGAGGAGTCCATCGTCGCGCGGGACATCGCGCTCCTCGATCTCGTGGGCGGCGCGCTGCACATCGCGCACCTCTCCACCGCGGGCGCCATCGATCAGGTCCGCCGCGCCAAGGAGCGGGGACTGCTCGTCACCGCCGAGGCCACGCCGCACCACCTCACGATGACGGAGGAGTGGGTGCTCGGCGAGCACGGCCGCGGGCAAGCGGGCGCTGCCCTCAGCGCCGCCGCGTACGAGACGCGGGCCAAGGTCAGCCCGCCGCTGCGCGCCGAGGCGGACCGCCTGGCGCTCGTGGCCGGCCTCGCCGACGGCACGGTCGACGCGGTGGCGACCGACCACGCGCCCCACACCTTCGGCGACAAGGAGGTGCCCTTCGAGGAGGCCGCTGTCGGCCTGTCGGTGCTGGAGACGGCGTTCGGCTCGCTGATGGGCCTCGTGCACGCGGGCGCCCTCGATCTGCCCACGCTTATCCACCGGCTCACCGTGGGCCCCGCAGGCGTGCTGGGCGAGCGCTACGCCCCCCTCGCGACGCTGCGGGAGGGCACGCCGGCCGACGTCGTGCTGTTCGACCCCGGCGAGTCGTGGACGGTGGATGCGGCAAGCTTCGCGTCCAAGGGCAAGAACACGCCGCTCGACGGCGAGACGCTCACGGGCCGGGTGAAGCTGACGGTGGCGGGCGGCGAGATCGCGTTCGATGGGCTAGGAGCATGAGGGGGCTGGGAGCATGACGGCCGCCTACCTGGTGCTCAGCGACGGCACGGTCTACGAGGGCCACTCCTTCGGCGCCCCCCCGGCAGCCGCTGGCGCCGACGCGGGCGCCTCCGGCGAGGTCGTCTTCAACACGAGCATGGCCGGGTACCAGGAGATGCTGACGGACCCCTCCTACGCCGGGCAGATCGTCGTCCCGACCTACCCGCTCCAGGGCAACTACGGCATCAACCCCAACGACGCCGAGTCGCGCCGTATCCAGGTCGCGGGCTTCGTCGTGCGGGAGGCCTCGACGACGCCCAGCCACTTCGACTCGACCGGCACGCTGCACGACTATCTGGCCGCCGAGGGCATCGCGGGCATCCACGGCGTGGACACGCGCGCCATCACGCGCCGCATCCGCGCCCACGGCGTGATGCTGGGCGCGATCACGGCCGGCGACCCGCAAGCAGCCGTCGCTTCACTCGCCGCCATGCCCGCCTACGACACCGTCAACTTCGTCGAGCGCGTGACCACAAGCGAGCCGTATACGTGGCCCGCCTCTCCCCCCGACTCCCCCAGCGCCAACGCCACGCGCGTCGTGGTCGTCGACTGCGGCGTGAAGCGCAACATCCTCCGGCTCCTCGCCAAGCGCGGTTGCGCCGTCACGGTGCTGCCCGCCACGGCGTCCGCCGAGGAAGTCCTGGCGCTCGACCCGGCCGGCGTCCTCTTCTCGCCCGGCCCCGGCGACCCGGTCCACAACACCCTCACCGTCGAGACGGCGGCCGCCATCATCGAGCGCGTGCCGACCCTCGGCATCTGCCTGGGACACCAGGTCATCGCCCGGGCGCTGGGCGCCAGCACCTACAAGCTGAAATTCGGGCACCGCGGCGCGAACCACCCGGTGCAGGACCTCGAAACGGGCCGCGTCAC
>JADFQE010000015.1 GCA_022561985.1 Chloroflexota bacterium | reverse complement strand
CTTGGCGTCGAGATGGTGTCGTGGTTCCATTCGCCCGCCGCCGCCGCCGCCGCGCAGGCCGGGTTCGAGCGCGTGGTGCAGGGGGGCGAGGCGCCGGCGGACGTGCAGTCGATCGAGGTCCACGCGGGCGACGCGGGCGTGCTCGCCGTGGGGGCCGAGGACGTGCGATTGGACCTGCCGCGCTTCCTGGCCGCGAACGCCCTGGCGCCGAGCGCCGCCCAGGCGGGCCGGCTGCTGACCCAGGGCGCCGTAGCGCTGAGCGGCGAGGCGCTCACCGAGCGTGAGGCGACGGTGCCCTATGGCGCCGTCGTCCGGGTGGGCCGCCGCCGCTTCTTCCGCGTCACGAAGGGGTAGGAGCCCCGCGCTCAGCGATCGGATCGAGCCTGTAGCGGTTCAAGTTGCGCACGGTCTGAGCGAAGCTTCCGGATCAAGGTGGAGCCAATCTGGTGCCGATCCATGCCCAACCGCGTTAAGGACGCAACCGGGAGGCTCAGCACGCCTGCGCCGGCGAGAGCAGCTAGGGCACCGGCACTCATCGCCACCCCCGTCCTGGTTCCTCGCCGCAATGCGCGCTCCACTCCCTGCTGAAAGGTCTGACGGCCCATCAGAACCCGGGCTCCCTCCGTTGTGGCGATGAGGACAAACGGCAGACCCGGTGCGATGTTCTCGAATAACTCTTTGATGGCGTTGTCGAGCAAGTCCGCCAAGGGCGCCGCAACCTGTCCGTCGATAGCCTCGTCCCCGATGCCGCTGTTAACGATGGCGTCTAGCTGGTCGCTCGCCGCTTCCGCCGTGGCAGGGACTCTTATGCCCGGATACGTTTCTAACGCTTTCTTGACGTAGCCAAGGCTCTCCGTTGCCTTGAGTTGTCGCGGCTGGTCGATGTTCCCGTCGCTGTTGACGATTTCGAGGTCGAACCCGGGCTGGGTGGGGCTGTCGGCGAGCCTCGCTATCTGACCGAGCCCAAGGCGGAGATCACCGACCTGCTCTCCCGCGTTGAGCTTGTCCTCGACCACTACCTCAAAGAATTTCCCCTTCCACGCGGCCAGCCAACCCTTCGCGGATTCGGGCGACAGATCGTTGAGATCACTGAGCGACTTGTTGGGGAAAGCCAGTGCAAACGCCCTTCGCATCTGCGGCGTGACCTGTCCCAGGTCCACCTGGTCGCTCAGAAAGAACGCGTCAAGCGCCGTTGTCGCCGTGATCGCGTCGAGCAGCGACGCTTCGGAGCGGCGTCCGTAGTGGTCGTGCAACTCCTGCAGCCGGCTTGCCGAGCGAACGGCCTCGCCATACAGGTCCACGTAGTGGTTGCGTACTTCGTCTAGATCGTTGCCCATGTCCCCACGCCAAGTGCCGCGACCGCTATGGCCAGTGCGCCCACGACGGCAACGGAGATCCTCGTCAGTCGAGACAGTGATCGATCCCGCGACCTCTGCGCGACCCTCAGCTCGGCAACAGCCGATTCCAGTTCGCCGATCTGTCTGGTGGCCGCCGTCAGGTCTTCGTGAAGCCCGAGAGCCACTTGGGTAAATACTTCGGAGTACTGAGCAACCTCTTTCTCAATGCCCCGACCCGATATGGCGTCAGCCGCCGTGGTCAGGGGCTCAGTCGCTCGACGAGCGGCTTCCTTCCCTCGCTCACGCCAGGATTGCTCTTGCCCCTCCGCCATGGCGAACCTCCGCTTCACATCCCTCGGTATCTTGCTGGACTCCTGCCTACATCGTCTCCGGTGCGGACATGCCCATGAGGCCGAGCGTGCGGGCGAGGACCGTCTTCGCGGCCTCGACGAGCTTGAGGCGCGCCTTCATCAGCGGCGCCTCGGCCGGCTCGGCCGACAGCACGCGGCAGCGGTCGTAGAACCAGTGGAACGCCGTCGCCAGCTCGGCGGCGTAGTGCGGCAGCGCGTGGGGCGCCAGCGTCATCGCGATCGACTCGACGTGCTCGGGCAGCAGCAGCATCTTGCGGATGAGCGCGAGCTCCGCGTCGTCGACGAGCAGCGACGGGTCGCCGTCGTCCCAGCGCACGCTGCGCTCCTTCGCCTGCCGCAGGATGCCCGCGATGCGCGCGTGCGCGTACTGCACGTAGTAGACCGGGTTGTCGCCCGACTCCTTCTTCGCGAGCTCCAGGTCGAAGTCCATCTGGCTCTCGGCCGCGCGCGCCAGGAAGAAGTAGCGGCAGGCATCGGCCCCGACCTCGTCCACCAGGTCGGAGAGCGTCACGATCTGCCCCGTGCGCTTGGAGGCGCGGACCCGATCGCCGCCTTGGCGCAGCGTGACGAGCTGGGAGATGATGATGTGCAGCCGCTCCGGGTCGATCCCGAGCGCCCGCATCGCCGTCTTCATGCGCGTGACGTGGCCCTGGTGGTCGGCGCCCCAGATGTCGATGACGCGGTCGAAGCTGCGCTCCTCGAACTTGTTGCGGTGGTAGGCGATGTCCGACGCGAAGTACGTCGGCTGCCCCGTGCTGCGGACGAGCACGTTGTCCTTGTCGTCCCCCAGCGCCGCGGAGGTGAACCAGAGCGCGCCGTCCCGCTGGACGGTCGCCCCGCGCCCCTCCAGCTCGGCGATGGCCGCGTCGTACTGCCCGCTCTCGAACAGCGAGCGCTCGCGGAACCAGACGTCGAACTCGACGCCGATGCGCGCGAGGTCGGTGCGGATGCCATCGAGCATGCGCTCCAGACCGGCCGCGCCGAGCTCGGCCACCGCCTGCTTGCGCTCCATGCTCAAGAAGCGGTCGCCGTGCTCCGCCGCAAGCTCCTTGCCCAGGACGACCAGGTAGTCGCCGCGGTAGCCGTCCTCCGGGATCTGCTCGTCGGCCCGGCCGAGCGCCTGGGCGTACCGCGCGAACACCGACGCGTAGAAGATCTCCATCTGCGTGCCGGCGTCGTTCACGTAGTACTCGCGCGTGACGTCGAAGCCGGCCGCCGCGAGCGTGTTGGCGAGCGTGCTGCCGAGCACCGCGCCGCGGGCGTGGCCGACGTGGACCGGGCCCGTCGGGTTCACGCTGACGAACTCGACCTGCACGCTGCGGCCTTTGCCCGTGCTCGTGTTCCCGAAAGCCTCGCCCTGCGCGAGCACGTCGTCCACCTGCCGCTGGAGCCACGCCGGGCTCAGCGCCACGTTCAGGAAGCCGGGCGGCGCGGCCCACACGCGATCGATCGGGTCGCCCGCCGCGACGTGCGGCACGAGCGCCTCGGCGATGGCCAGCGGGGCCATGCGCGCCTGCTTGGCGAGCCGCAGGGGCAGCGAGCTGGCGAAGTCGCCGTGCTCCGGGTCCTGCGGCCGGTCGAGCGCGACGTCCGGGACATCGAAGGCGGGCAGCGCGCCCTGCTGCTGCGCGGCTGTGATCGCATCGGCGATGCGCTGGGTGATGACCTCGCGGATGAGCATGCGGCGATTCTACCAGGGCACTGCCCTGGACCCGCTCGCTGCCGCTCAGCATCAGCAGCCCGGGCGAGCGAGCAAGGCCGGGGGACGAGATCCTTCGCGCACTCAGGATGACAGGTACATGGCCAGCGCTGAGCCGCATCCGTGGCGGTCCGGCGAGCGCTCAACCGGCCTGGAGAGGAGCGTCAGTTGGCGCGAGCGAGTGGGTCCAGGGCGAGGCCCTGGTCAGCCCATCACCACGCCGGCGAGGTCGGTGGTGTAGTGGTTGACGGCATCGAGGTCGACCTCGACGCCCAGGCCCGGCATCTGCGGCACGGTGATGTGCCCCCGGACCGGGACCAGCGGCTGGGTCAGCATGTCGTGCTCGAGCGCCGCTCCCGACGCGATGCCGCTCATAGACGCCGGGCCGAGGGAGGCCGCGACGTGCAGCGACGCCGCGATCCCCACCCCGGTCTCGAACGAGGAGCTCACGATGCTGCCGAGGCCGTGGTCGCGGGCGAGCTCCATGATGGCGCGGGAGGCGTAGAGCCCGCCGGCGCGCGACGGCTTCACCACGAGGACGTCGGCCGCGTCCGCGTCGATCACCCGTTGCGCGTCCTCCAGCGAGGCGACGGACTCGTCGGCCGCGACTTGCATGGGCGCCGCCCTGCGGACCTGCGCCATGCCGGAGAGGTCCTGGGCGAAGACGGGCTGCTCGACGAGGTCGAGGTCGTAGGGGCCGAGCCGGCAGAGCACGTCGATCGCGCGCTCCGGCGACCACACCTCGTCGGCGTCGGCCCGCAGCCTCACCGCCGGCCCGATGGCAGTCCGCACCAGGCGCACGACCTCGACGTCCACCTCCGGGTCGTGCGAGCCGAGGGTCACCTTGACCGAGCGGAAGCCGCGGGCGACGGCCTCGGCCGCCTGGCGCGCGGCCTCCGCGGGCTCCTCGAAGCCGATATTCGCGTGCATGCCCACCCAGTCGATGACGCCGCCGAGGAGCGTGACGATGGGGCGGCCGGAGCGCTTGCCGATCAGGTCGAGCGCCGCCGTCTCCAGGCCGAAGCGCGCGGCGTCCCCGGCCTCGGTCTGGGGCGCGAGCGCGAGGAGCACGCCGAGGGCGACGGACGGTGGGAGGCCGAGGGCGGAGGGGGCGAGGTCGTGGAGGATCCTCGCGACGTCGCCGGTGTGCTCCGGACGGCCCGGCGCGACGGGCGATGCCTCGCCCACGCCGACGAGGCCGTCGTCGGTGTGGATCCAGACCAGCAGCGCGTGGCGCTCGGGCACGGCCTCACGCCCGGCCGGCACGTCCCGCAGCGGGACCCGGATGCCTCTCCATTCGAGCTTGGTGATACGCACGCCCGCCATTATGCCCGGCAGGGCTCAGCCCTGCACCCACTCACTCGCGCCGGCCGAGGCAGGTCCACGACCCCGGCAGGGCGCTCGTCGGACCGATCAGCCTCAGCGGCCCGGCCAGCGCGAAGCCAGCGATCTCGGTCAGCCGCGCTCTGCGCTGGCGAGTGGGTGAAGGGCTATGCCCTTCAGGCGACGTCGTCGGAGACGGCGGTCGTGTAGTGCGCAAGGGCCTCGGCGAGCTGGGGGTGGGTGGCGAGCGTCGGGTCGGCGGCCAGCAGCGTGCGCGCCTCGTCGCGGGCCGATGCCAGCAGGTCGCGGTCGTCGAGGCTCGCCATGTGCAGCGACGGCAGGCCGGACTGGCGCGTGCCGAAGAAGTCGCCGGGGCCGCGGAGCTGCAGGTCGGCCTCGGCGATGGCGAAGCCGTCGTTGGTGCGCACGAGCACGTTGAGGCGCTCGTTGGCATCGGCCGAGAGCGCATCGGAGAGCAGCAGGCAGTAGCTCTGGTGCTCGCCGCGCCCCACCCGGCCGCGGAGCTGGTGGAGCTGCGCCAGGCCGAAGCGGTCCGCGCCCTCGATCAGCATGACCGTGGCGTTCGGCACGTCGATGCCCACCTCGATGACCGGCGTTGCGACGAGCACGTCGATCTCGCCTGCGCGGAAGCGGTCCATGACCGCCTGCTTGTCGGCGAGTGCCATCCGTCCGTGCAGCAGGCCGACGGTGAGCTCCGCCAGCGTCGTCTCGCGCAACCGGTCGTACTCGACCGTCGCCGCGCGTGCCAGGACCGTCTCGGACTCGTCGATCAGCGGGCAGACGACGAAGGACTGGCGGCCCGCGCGCGCCTGCTCGACCAGGAACCGCTCGGCGCCCTCGGCCTGTGCGGCCTTCACGAAGCGCGTCTTGATCTCCTTGCGGCCCGCCGGGAGCTCGGGGATGGTCGACACGTCCAGGTCGCCGTAGAGCGTGAGCGCCAGCGTGCGTGGGATGGGCGTCGCGGACATGAGCAGCAGGTGGGGGTCGCGCCGGTCGCCCTGGCCCCCCTTCTCGCGGAGCGCGGCGCGCTGGAGCACCCCGAAGCGGTGCTGCTCGTCGACGACCGCGAGGGCGAGGTTGGGCAGCTCGACCTCCTGCTGGATGAGCGCGTGGGTGCCGACGAGGATGTCGAGCGCCCCGTCGGCGATGCGCTGGCGCAGCTCGCGCCGGGCTGCGGCGCGCGTGCTCCCGGTCAGCAGCGCGATGGTGATGGGGCTTGGGTGGCCGGCCAGCCGCACGGAGAACCAGCCCGGGCCCTCAGACGGCTCTTGGAGCAGAGCGGCGGGGGGCGTATCGAGTCCCGCCAGCATCTGCCGCAGGCTCAGGAAGTGCTGCTCCGCAAGCACCTCGGTCGGCGCCATCAGCGCGCCCTGGTAACCCGCAGCGACCGCCGTCAGCAGCAGCGCGAGCGCCACGACCGTCTTGCCGGAGCCGACGTCGCCCTGGAGCAGGCGGCTCATGGGCCGCTCGGCGGCCGCGACGTCGCGCATGGCCTCGGCCAGCGCCGTCTCCTGGCCCTTCGTGAGGGCGAAGGGCAGCGAGCGCAGGAATGCCTGGACCGGCTCGGGCATCGGCGCGAGCGGGATGCCCGCCGCCTTCTGCTTGCCGGTGCCACGCCTCGCCGCAACCGCGAGCTGCAGCACCAGCAGCTCGTCGAAGGCGAGGCGGAGGCGGGCGGTCTCCTTGGCCTCGGCCGAGTCGGGGTAGTGTGCCTGGGCGACGGCTTCGGCGAGCCCGATCAAGCCGAGCCGCTCGCGCATGGAGCCGGGCAGCGTGTCCTCGATGCGCAGCGTGCCGTCGACGCTCACGCACTCCAGCGCCTCGCGCACGATGCGGCGGATGGTCCGCGCGGGCAGACCCTCCGTGGACGGGTACACGGGGACGAGCCGGCCGGTGTGGACCAAGTCGGCGGCCTCGGGGTCGTCCAGGGGCTCCCACTCGGGCGACTCCATCTGCTGACGGCCGTTGAAGACGCTGACCCGGCCGCTGAGCACGAGCTTCGGGGGGCCCTTGCCGCTCTGCGAGCCCTTGGCCATCGCCCGGTTGAGCGTCTGTGCGAGCCACGGCTGGCCGAACCAGATGACGCGCAGGTTCCCGGTTTCGTCGCCGACGACCGCCTCGGTGGCGCGGAGGCGGCCGCCGCGGCCCATCTGCACCTGGCGCGCCTCCCACAGCGAGACGACGATGGTCAGGTCCTCGTCGGGGCGCACCTGCGCGACGCTCCGGCGCTGGCTGTAGTCCAGGTGCCGGTTGGGGAACAGGAAAACCAGGTCCCGCACGGTCTCCACGCCCATCTTGGCGAGCTTGGTGACGTGGGTGCGCGTGACGCTCTTGAGCTGGAGGACCGGCGCGTCGAGCGCCGGTGGAGGCGGGGGCGAGGGTGCGGGCGCAGGCGCGGGCTTCCGTGGTGCTCTGCGCTGCGCCGCCGGCTTCTCGGGCGGGCGCTTGGGGGGTGGTGCCGCCGGCTCCTCGGATGTCGTGCCGGCGGTGGCGAGCACGCGCGCCGTCTCGTGGGCCCACCGCTCGCGCAGCGTGGCGTCGAGCTCGCCGTAGCCGACCGAGAGCAGGCCGTGGTCCGCGAGCCAGCGGATCGTGGGGCCGGCGTCCGGCTCACGGAGCAGCGTGCGGAGGAAGCCGTCGAGGCCCCCGGAGACCGCTTTATCGGCGAAGCCGTTGGCGGTCTCCATGGCCAGGATGTTGCGCAGGGCGCGCAGCCGGTCGGGCCCGGACTTCGAGGGTGTCTGCGGTCGAGACGTCACGCCGGTAGGGTAGCCGAGGATTCTCGTTCGTTACAACGCGCGCGCGACGTGGCTAGGGGCGCAAGTCGCGGGCTACGCCCGCTCGGGCGCCGGCTGCGGCTCGCCGTTGTGCGCGGCGTAGGCCTCCATCGTTTCGAGGACCAGCCCCGTGTCCTCGCCGCGCACGAGGATGGAGAGGTCGAGGAAGGCCGCGATCCGCGTCCGCACCTGCGCGGCGCGCTGAGCGGCGCCGCTCTCCCCATTGGACGTGCCCTGCGCCTGCAAGATACTCATCGTTCTCCTCCTCGCCTCTCACCCGGAGCGTAGGCCGTGGGGAGCCCTCGGGCATCACACGGGTGGGTGATTCCATGATGATGCGGAGGGGTGATGCGGCCGCGCGCAACGCGCTCCGGCGATGGGCAGAACGCTCGCAACCGCAGTAGGCTAGGAGCCCAACGAGCGTGCGAGGGGAGGCGTCCTGTGCTGACCAAGGAGCAGAACGAGCGGATAACCCAGACGGGCCCCGACACGCCCATGGGCCAGATGCTGCGGCGGTACTGGCACCCCATCGCGCCCAGCGGGGAGCTCAACGAGGACAACCCCACGAAGGAGGTCCGCCTCCTCTCGGAGGACCTGGTCCTCTTCCGGTCGGCCGCCGGCAAGATCGGGCTGATCGAGCCGTCCTGCGCGCACCGCAAGGCGAACCTCTCCTACGGCATCCCGGAGCCCGAGGGCATCCGCTGCCCCTACCACGGCTGGCTGTACGACGTGAACGGCCAGTGCGTCGACCAGCCGTCCGAGCCCGAGGGCAGCCGCTTCAAGGACAAGGTCAAGCTCAAGGCGTACCGCGTCGAGGAGCTGGCCGGGCTGATCTTCGCGTACATGGGCCCGGAGCCCGCGCCGATCCTGCCGAAGTGGGACGCGCTCACCTGGGAGAGCGCCTGGCGCGACGTCTACTACTGCGTGCTGCCGTGTAACTGGGTCCAGTGCCAGGAGAACTCCCTCGACCCCGTCCACTTCGAGTGGCTGCACCGCTACTGGGGCACGTGGATCATGAGCCGGACGGGATCGCCCGAGCAGCGGGAGACCTGGAACCGCCAGACGCTGCCCAGGGGCAGGCACCAGCTCAAGGTGGGCTTCGAGCGGTTCAAGTACGGCATCATCAAGCGCCGGCTGATGGAGGGCGAGACGGAGGAGGACGAGTGGTGGCGCATCGGCCACCCCATCCTGTTCCCCAACACCCTGCGCGTCGGCGAGGCCCATCCCACCGAGGCCGGCTACCTGCACGCCTTCCAGTTCCGCGTGCCCATCGACGACACCCACACGCTGCACATCGTGCAGCGCAACTTCGTGCCGAGGGTCGGCCAGACCTACCCAGCCCAGGACGTCATCCCCTGGGAGGAGCGCCCGACCTTCGACGAGCACGGCAAGCCGCGCAACGACTGGGTGGTGGCCCAGGACCAGACCGCCTGGATCGCCCAGGGCGCCATCTCCGACCGCTCGACCGAGGCCCTCGGCGTCACGGACGTCGGCATCATCATGTTCCGGCGGATGATCGAGGAGCAGATCCAGATCGTGCAGGACGGAGGCGATCCGATCAACGTCCACCGGGTGGACGAGGGACCGATCCCCCTGCCCCAGGAGCACTCCTACTGGCCGGGGGAGTCGGAGACCGGCGGCCCCTTCAAGGACCAGCCCGTCGGCAAGCCGGACATCGTGGCGATCCTCTCGCCCGAGGCCGGAGTCCAGCTCTAGCAGGCCCGGGCCCTCGTCCTGGAGCGGGCCCCTCGCTTAGAGCTTCTGCGTCTGGCCGGTCTCGGACGCCGTGCGCACGGCGTCGATGAGCTTGTGGTGCTCGACGGCGCTCTCGAAGCTCGGCGCGAAGCCATCACCGGCCGCAAAAGACTCGGCGAAGCTCTTCCACAGCTTGCCGATGTTGATCGACCCGCCCTTCAGCCCCGCGGCGGTGATCCAGTCGTCCTGCGGGACCTCGATCTCCGCGAGCTCCTTGTCGCCGCGCCGCGCGCCGAGGATGCGGGCGGGGGAGCTCGAGTGCGGCGAGCCCGTCGCTTCGAGGACGAGCGTGCCCTCGGTGCCGTGGATGTCGATGCGGCAGCCCGTGCCGACGCCGCCGGCGGACGCGACGTGCACGGAGACGGACGCGCCGCTCCGCAGGCGGCCGCTGAGCAGGATGTCGTCGGGCGCGGTCACGGGATAGCGCTTGCCGGTCCCGGCCTCGGTCCACTCCTTGACCTGCGTGCCGACGACGCCGGCGACCGACTCGATGGGGCCCACCACGGACGTGAGGCCGTCGATGGCGTGCCCGAACCCGATGCTGAGCGTGTTGGCGGCGACCGCCGCATCGCGCTGCCAGACGCGGCCGGGAGGGCGCTCGCCCATCGCGCCGCCGCCGACCTGCATCATGCTGCACGAGAGCACGTCGCCCACGTAGCCGTCGTCGATCAGACCTCGGAGGTGGCGGTACTCGGCCGAGTGGCGGGCCTGGAGCCCGACGCAGGTCCGCACGCCCTTCGCTGCGGCGGCGTCGGCTATCTCCTGCGCCTGCGCCGTGGTGGTCCCGAGAGGCCACTCGGTGTAGACGTGCTTGCCGGCCGCGATCACGTCCATCGCGAGCTCGCGGTGCGCCGGCAGCTTGACGACGACCGCGACGACGTCGATGTCCGGGTGCGCGAGCATCTTGGCGCGGTCGGAGAACGCGAGGCCCACGCCGAACTTCTTGGCCGCCTCGTCCGCCGATTCCTGGCGCGTCGTGCAGACGGCGACGAGCTCGACGCCCGGGACGCCTGCGGCCAGCGCCGGCATGTGGGCGCGCCCCGCCCAGCCGTTGACGTTCGCACCGATGATACCGAGCCGGATCGGGTCCGCCATGTCGTCCTCCTTGGATGTGCTGCGCCACGGGCGATGTGCTGCGCCACGGGCGTTATACCGCACTTCGCCCGGCGCGGCCACTCGGACGTGCGCGGCCGCCAGCCTCGCGGGTGCGTTTGACCCGTCTGCGGCCCGACCCTAGACTGCCGTTATCCGCCGGCCGGAGGGGTTCGCGTGTCTTGGATCACGGAAGCAGACGTCAAGCTCTCGCCCATCATCAAGTGCATGTCCATCAACGAGACGGCCCTTGCGGCCGTGCGCGGGATGAACCGCGGCATCACGTTCGGTGCCTCGGCGCTCACCCGGGTGCAGGAGGAGGCCATCGCCACCACCGTCTCCGTGGCCAACCACTGCCGGTACTGAACGATGGCCCACGGAGAGTTTCTCCGTCAGCACTCGGAGGACCCGGAGCTCGCAAGCCACGTGATGCACGACTACCGGAACGCCGACCTCGATGCGCCCACGCGTGCCATGCTCGACTACGCCTTCAAGCTCACGGTCACGCCTTCGGACACCAACCACGAGGACTTCGCGCGCCTCGAGGAAGCCGGCCTCACGCACCAGCAGATCCTGTCGGTCGTGCTCATCACGTGCACCTTCAACTTCATGACGCGCCTGGCGGACGGCCTGGGCGTCGAGCCGGCCGAGGGCAGGCAGGAGTGGGTGGAGTCGTGGCTGAGCGGGCCCGCCCGCGAGCAGGAGTGGCTGCTCCAGCCCAAGACCTAGGTCTTGGAGGCGTGCCGGGCGTGGCGCTAGGCCATGATGGGCGAGCCGTGGTGGTGCACCATCAGCCAGTGGCCGGCGCGCTTGCGGAAGATGTTCGTGGTCTGCACGCGCGTCTCGATCACCTGCCCGTTCATGACCTGCGTGAGGTTCTCGGTGCAGGCGACCCACGCCCAGTCGTCCTCGACGGAGACCTCGGTGCCCGTGATGCGGAACTGCATCATCGTCGCGGCGTCGAAGATGCGCTCCCAGCTCGCCATGACGTCGGTCCAGCCCTGCAGCATGCCCCAGCCGGGGTGGACGCAGCGCACCGTCTCGTCGCGCGCCCACACCTCGGTCATGTTGTCGATGTCGAGGCTCTCGAAGGCGCGGTAGAACCCATCGTTGGCCGCGGTGACCGCCCCCGCCTCGTCGCCTTCCGTCACGAGCGCCCCTCCCCTCAAGCCCCGCGCGATGGGGCTGCGCTGCGTACTGTACCCGACGGCGGACGGACGCGGCAAAACGGCACGCGCCGTGCGCGGGGCGCTCAGCCAGGTGGCGGCGGAGGCGCACCGTGCTACTATCACGCGGCGTGAGACCCTGCCGCCGCCATCACGGTGCCTCAGGCGACCCACGCCTTGCAGTTCTATCTGAGATGCCAGTTCTTTCTGAGATGAGGGAGACACAGATGCTAGAAGCGGTCGTCATCGGGCTGGCTATCTTCCCCGCGGGGCTCATCTACGCCAGCTTCGCGGAATGGGTCATCCACCGGAGGATCATGCACCGTCCCCTGTTCCGGTTCCGGCACTTCTTCATCGGGCACGCCATGATCCATCACGGGAAGTATCGGGCCGACTCGACCTATATCGTTGGAGACCGTCCGCGCACCGACCTCACGTTGGCCTGGTGGGCGATGCCGTTCCCCGTCCTTTTCCATGTCCCCTTTCTCGTCGCCGTCGCCGTCTGGGTGAGTCTGCCCGCGGCGGTTGGCCTGCTGGCTGCTCTCACGCTTTACCAGGCCAGCTACGAGTATCTGCACTACTGCATGCACGTTCCCCGGAACCGCTGGTTCGAGGGAGTGCGTGCGTTCACCTGGATCAACGCCCATCACCTCCAGCACCACCGGAAGCACGGCACGAACCTGAACATCGTGCTGCCCATCGCCGACTTCCTGCTGGGCACGCGCCAACGGCTGCCCCAGGCTGCGCTCGGCGCGGCGTGACGCCGCCCGCCGGTCCGGCGAGCGCAGCCCGCTCGCGGCTGCTGTCGCCGGTCTCTCTCGGGCCGTTGGGGGTGCGGCGGGCCGCTTGGGTGGTGGCGGAGGGAGTGGGATTCGAACCCACGGGGCTGTGACACCCGCACGTTTTCAAGACGTGACCGTTCGGCCGCTCCGGCATCCCTCCGTGCGTGCATTGTAGGGGTTCCGCCGCGGACGCTGCGCCGCCCCATCGGCGGTGTGGCCGAAGGGCCGTCGCGGCGGTAGACTCCCTGGGGAGGGCCCGGCGGCTGCCCTGGCTCCCGTCGAAGCGCCCCCGAAGATGCGCCCCCGAGAGAGGTGAGTCCGATGGCGAAGATCGTGCTGGTCGAGGCCTGTTCCCACTCGCCGTTCCTGTTCCTCCAGCCGGAGCAGTGGAACGAGGTACGGGCCGCGCGGCCCCCGGCCCCGCGCAACCCCGCGATGTCCGAGGAGGACAACCTCCTCCAGCACGCGCGCTGCATGGCCGCCTTCGAGGAGCTGGAGAAGCGGCTCACGGACGCCGCCCCGGACGTGCTCATCGTCTTCGGCGACGACCAGAGCGAGCAGTTCGACTTCAACAACTTCCCGTCCTTCGCGATCTACGCCGGCGCTGAGTACGAGGGGTACCGGACGCTGGCCCGCCAGGGCATCGTGCCGGGCACGTCGCGCGAGTGGGCGCCCAAGACCAAGGAGTCGTGGGTGACCGTGAAGGGCCACCCGGAGCTCGCCAAGGAGCTTCTCGTGGGCCTCGGCGTCCGCGACTTCGACCTCTCGTTCATGATGGACCTGCCCAACAAGGAGCACGGCATGGGCCACGCGTTCATGCGGCCCCTGCACTACATACGGCCGGCCTTCGACATCCCCGTGGTGCCGGTATTCGTGAACTGCTACTACGGCCCGCAGCCGACCGCCATGCGTTGTTACAACTTCGGGCGGGCGATCCGCGAGGTCATCGAGGCATCGCCCCTCGATCTGCGCGTGGCCGTGCTCGGCTCCGGCGGGCTCTGGCACACGCCGGGGATGCCGGACTCGTGGATCGACGAGGCGTTCGACGAGGCGACGCTCGCCGCCGTGCGCTCGGGCGACGCCAAGGGCATGGCCGAGCGCTTCGACGCCGCGGGCGCCGAGCCGCCGCCGGAGTACGCGGACGGGGCGAAAGCGCGCTGGATCGACGGCGGGACGGGGATGTACGCGGGCATCGGCGGCGGGACCGGCGAGACGCGGAACTGGATCGTCGCGGCGGGCGTCGCGGACGGCCATCGCGGCACCGTGGTGGACTACGTGCCGGTGTATGCGTCCCCGTGTGGCATGGGCTTCGCCTACTGGGACATGGGCTAGCTCCGGAGGCCCTGCCCGTCGCTAGGCGGGCGCTCGCGTGAAGACCGCCACCTGCCACGCCCCGCTCTTGCGGTGGAAGGTACGCCGCAGTCCGTTGGCCTCGACCAGCGCTTCGACCACGGCCGTCGGGTGGAGGAACACCCGGAACGGCGAGCGCTTGAGCCTGAAGTACAGGTTCGCGATCGGCAGCACGGCCTTGAGCAGCAGGTTGTCGCGTGGATAGACGAGCCCATAGATCCGCTTGGCCTTGGCCGACGAGAGGTGGACCAGCTGCTGGACGTCGTCGAAGCAGCAGAGGACCTTGTCGAGCGTGACGATGTCGGCAGGCTCGACCTGTGGGGCTAGGTCCACGAAGTTCCCGAAGCGCGCCTCCACGCGGTCGCTGAGTCCGCGGCGCTCCGCCTCCTCCTTCGCGACGGCGAGGTAGGCGCTGGATGCGTCGACGCTGACGGCGCTGCTGGCGCCTGAGGCCAGCAGCTCGTGCTGGATCGCGCCGACGCCGCCTCCCACGTCGAGCAGCGACGCGCCGTCGACGCCCTCGGCCCGGATGGCCTCGAGCAGCACCTTGGTGACCCGGCTGGGCCCCTTCTTCCGGTAGCTGCGGAGCTCCCGCTCGGCCTCGCGCCGGTCGAAGAACGTTTCGATCCCCTGGCACTGCGGGCAGCTCACGGCGTTGGCTCCGGGCCCGCCTCGGCGACGGTGCCGTACCGGCCGTCGTAGAAGATGAGAGGCGCGCCGCCGCTCACCTCGATGTGCTCCACCTCGGCGATGAACACCGTGTGGTCTCCGGCGCCCACGTCGCTCACCACGCGGCAGTCCATCCGCGCGAGCGCATCGTTAAGCAACGCCGTGCCGCTGGGCAGCAGCCGGTGCGCCGGGGGGAGAAGCCGGCGCTCCTCCGGTGGGCTCGCCGCGTAGCGCTGCGCGATGGCGGCCTGGTCGTCGCGCAGGATGTTGATGCCGAAGCGCCGCTCCCGCACGAGGTTGGCATGCGTCGTGCCGCCGTTGCCGAAGCTCACCAGCACCAGCAGCGGGTCGAGGGAGACGGAGGCCACGGAGTTCGCGGTCGTGGCGTAGGCGCCGCCGTCCGGCTGCCGGGTCGTGACGATGCTCACGCCGGTGGCGAACTTGCGCCACGCCGAGCGGAACAGCTCGGGCGAGACGCTCACGACGCGCTCGCTCATGGGAGGCTAGCTCCCAACGGCGGCCGGGGCCTTCGCGCCCGACAGCCAGCCGAGGATCTCGTCGAACAGGAGGTCGTCCATGTTGTGCAGCCCGTGCTCGCCGCCCTCGACGTGGACCCACCTGGTCCCTGGGTTGCCCTTGACGAGCTCGTGCATGTCGCGTCCCACATCCAGCATCCGCGGGTGCTTCTCCTCGCTCCCGGTGAGGATCAGGAAGGGGCAGGTGACCTTGTCCGAGTGCGCCTTGGTGATGTCGTAGCGCTCGCTGCAGTGGCGGTCCAGGTGCACCGCCGCCGAGAAGAGGGCGTTGGGGTTCGGGAAGTCCACGGGCATGAGCTGGTTCGGCTTCCCGGCCGCGACCAAGGCCTTGGCCTCCTCGTAGTGCTTCAGGTGCAGCTCCTTCATCTCGCACGCGGAGTAGTACTCGTGCGAGAAGCGCAGCGGCCCGAGCGCGATCACGGCGCCGACGTGCGGGTCCTGGTTGTGCGCCTGTGCGTAGACCACCTTCGTCGCCCCCAGGCTGCTGCCCCAGATGGCAACCCGCGGGTAGCCGCGGTCGACCAGCCACGCGACCGCTGCCTTGAGGTCCATGCGGCAGTCGTCGAGGACCTCGAAGGCGTTGCCCAGCTTCACGTCGCCCGAGCGGCCGCCGACCACGTCGTGGCCCCGCGTGTTGAAGAGCACCACGGGGATGCCCGCGTCCCGCAGCCGGGCCGCGCGGGGGTTGGACGGCGACGCGTAGAAGTTCCCGCCCGAGCCGTGGACCATGAGCACGGCGTCCACGATCAGGTCCGTGCGCGGGTGCTCCGGCTCCAGGAAGATGCCGTGCAGCTTGACGCCATCGCTCGTTGTCGTATCGACGAGATCGACCAGCATGGATCTCCTCCTCAGCGTGCTCGATGGGTCCCCGTCTGGCGGGCATTGTAGCAGCGCGATCCTGTGCAGGGAGCGGCCGGCCACCGGGCTGCCTGGGCCCCCCGTCTGCTATCATGCCCTCGCCGCGGCGGCCTGTCCGCCAACGCTCCCTCACGCATGAAACTACACGAATACCAGGCCAAAGAACTCCTGGCTGGGTACGGCGTCCCGGTGCCGGAGGCCCACGTCGCATCGAGCGCCGCCGAGGCTGTCGATGCCGCCGTCCGCCTGGGCGGCCGCGTCGTCGTCAAGGCGCAGGTCCACGCGGGAGGCCGCGGCAAGGCGGGTGGCGTCAAGGTGGCGTCCGAGCCCGCGGAGGCCGGGACCATCGCCGCATCGCTGATCGGCACGACGCTCGTGACCTTCCAGACCGGCCCCCAGGGAGCGCCGGTCCACAAGGTGCTCGTCGAGCAGACCGTGGACATCGACCGGGAGCTCTACTTCAGCGTCATCACCGACGGCGAGCGGCGCCGCCCGGTCGTCATCGTCTCCTCGGCGGGCGGCATGGAGATCGAGGAGGTCGCCCGCGAGACGCCCGATCGGGTCCTCACGGAGCCCATCGACCCGGCCATCGGCCTCCAGCCCTTCCAGGGCAGGCGGCTGGCGGAGGCGCTGGAGCTGCCGGCGTCGGCCGTCCGGCCCTTCGTGGCCCTGGCCGAGGCTTGCTACAAGGCGTTCATGGACACCGACGCCAGCATGATCGAGATCAACCCGCTGGTGCTGACCAAGGACGGGCGGCTGCTGGCGCTCGATGCCAAGATGAGCCTGGACGACGACGCGCTGTTCCGGCACGCGGACGCAGCCGCGCTGCGCGATACGGCGCAGGAGGAACCACTCGAGGTCGAGGCGTCCGAAGCTGGTATCGCGTATGTGAAGCTCGACGGCAACGTTGGCTGTCTGGTCAACGGCGCCGGGCTTGCCATGGCCACCATGGACATCGTGAAGTCGGCGGGCGCTGATCCGGCCAACTTCCTGGACGTGGGCGGCGGGGCCAACGAGGAGAAGATAGCGACCGCCATCCTCCTCATGCTCTCCGACGCCAGCGTCGAGCGGGTGCTCGTGAACATCTTCGGCGGGATCTTGCGCTGCGACATCGCGGCTCGCGGCATCGTTGACGCCTACGCCAAGGCGGACCGCCGCCCGCCGCTGGTCGTGCGGATGCTGGGCACGAACGCGGACGAGGGCAAGCAGGTCCTGGCCGACTCGGGGCTCGCCATCGAGCTGGTGGACACGCTCCGCGAGGCCGCCGAGGCGATCGCGCGATGAGCATCCTGGTCGACGGCAACACGCGGCTGCTCATCCAGGGCATCACCGGGCGCGAGGGCAGCTTCCACGCCGAGCGCTGCGCCGCCTACGGGACGAACCTCGTCGCCGGCGTGACGCCCGGCAAGGGCGGCGAGACCTTCGGCGGGAGCGTGCCGGTCTTCAACAGCGTCAGGGCGGCCGTGCGCGAGACGGACGCGAACGTCGCGCTCATCTTCGTGCCGCCGCCCTTCGCGGCCGATGCCATCTTGGAGTCGGCCGATGCCGGCGTCCCGCTGGTGGTCTGCATCACCGAGGGCGTGCCGGTGCGCGACTCGACCTTCGTCGTCCGCTACCTGGAGGGCAAGGCGACGCGGCTCATCGGCCCCAACTGCCCCGGCCTCATCAGCCCCGGCTCCAAGGCCAAGATCGGCATCATGCCGGGCAACATACACACGCCGGGCAAGGTCGGCGTCGTCTCGCGCTCCGGCACGCTGACGTACGAGGCCGTCGACCAGCTCACGAAGGCGGGCATCGGGCAGTCGACGTGCGTGGGCATCGGCGGCGACCCCGTCTCCGGCACCAGCTTCGTGGACGTGCTCGCGCTCTTCAACGACGACCCCGAGACCGAGGCCATCGTGCTCATCGGCGAGATCGGCGGCACGAAGGAGCAGCAGGCGGCCGCTTATATCAAGGAGCACGTCCGCAAGCCGGTGGCGAGCCTCATCGTCGGCCAGACGGCGCCTCCGGGCCGCCGGATGGGCCACGCAGGCGCCGTCATCACCGGCGAGGCTGCCCTCGCCTCGGCGAAGGTCGCAGCGCTTGAGGCCGCCGGCTGCCACACCATCCCAACGCCCGCCGACATCGGCGCGACCGTGAGCGCGATGCTGGGCGGGTAGCGCCTGCGGCCGCCCGGCCGCGTGCTACACTGCCGCGCGACCCGCCGGGCCGCCACGCGGCGTTTGGACGGCTGGGGGTCCGCACTGCGTACATGACCCCCAGACCCCTTACCAGGCACGGAGCCTGCCCTTGCCCCCCGACCTCAACGGACGCCTCGACTTCTGGAACATCGGCTACCCGCTGGGCGCCCTCGTCTACCTGAGCGCCCTCGTCGCGGTCGTGGCGGTCGCGTGGGCGCTCTACGGGCGCTCGCGCATCTGGCGGCTCGGCGCGCCGGACCCGGACGCTGGGCCCTGGGGCCCGCGAGTGCGCGCAGGGTTGCGGACGCTGCTCGCCGAGGGCTTCGGCCACCGGCGGCTCGTGCGCCACGAGCGCTACCCCGGCGTGATGCACGCGCTGATCTTTTGGGGCATCGCCGTGCTGTTCGTCGCCACGACGCTCGCAGCGGTCGAGTTCAACGTCGAGCGCTATGCGGGCTGGGTCTTCCCCACGGCCCTGATCGGCGTGCAGCTCGAGCTTGTGTGGGACATCGGTGGGCTGATGCTCCTCGCCGGCATCGGGCTCGCGGCCTACCGCCGCTACGTCATCCGGCCACCCCGGCTGAACACCATGCTCGAGAACGGCGTGCTGCTCTGGGCGTTGCTGGCGATGGCGCTCTCCGGCTTCGTGCTCCAGGCGCTGCGCATGGCGGCCACCGAGATGGAGCCGACGAGTGCGCTGTACCACCCCGAGTGGGCTGCCTGGTCGCCGGTGAGCTATTCGATAGCCTTTGGCCTGCGCGCGAGCGGCATGACCCTCTACGCGATGGAGGTGAGCCACTTCGTGCTGTGGTGGGCGCATGCCGCGCTGTTCTCGGCGACCTTCGTGTACGCGGCCGTGCGCTTCGGACCGCTGATGCACATCTTCGTGAGCCCGCTGAGCCTGCTCATGCGCACCTCGCTCACGCGGCCGAAGGGGGCGCTGCGGCCCATGGGCGCGCTTGAGAGCTTGGAGAGTTTCGGCGCCCGCGACCTGGGCCAGCTCACCACGAAGCAGCTCCTGGACTTCGACGCCTGCACGAACTGCGGGCGCTGCGAGGACCAGTGTCCGGCCTTCGCCAGCGGCAAGCCGCTCTCGCCGCGCAGGGTGATCCAGGACGCCAAGGCGTATATGGAATACCGGGCCCCGGCGCTGCTCGCGGCGGCGGGTGGGGAGCCGGCCGCTGACCCGGAGCGCTCGCTGGTCCACGACTTCATCGGGCCCGACGCGCTGTGGGCGTGCACGACCTGCGGCGCGTGCGAGGAGGCATGCCCGGCGGGCGTCGAGCACATCGACACCATCGTCGACATGCGCCGCTTCCTCACGATGGAGGAGGCGGCCGCGCCCCAGACGGCGATGGACGCGATGGCGTCGATGGAGCAGCGAGGGCACCCGTGGCGCGGCACGCAGGCGACGCGAACGGATTGGATGGAGGGCACGGGCGCCGTGACGATGGCGGAGGACCCGGAGCACGAGGTGCTTTTGTGGGTGGGCTGCACGACGGCGCTGAACACCCGCAACCAGGCCGCCGCGCGGGCGATGGCCGCAGTGCTCAAGCGCGCTGGCGTGCGCTACCGCGTGCTGGGCAACGAGGAGGCGTGCACGGGCGATCCGGCCCGGCGCATGGGCAACGAGTATCTCTACCAGACGCTCGCCGAGCAGAACATCGCAACGATGCAGGGTTATGGCGTGAAGAAGGTGCTCACGCTCTGCCCCCACTGCTTCAACACGATCAAGAACGAGTACCCGCAGCTCGGGGGCAACTTCGAGGTGCTGCACTACACCGAGTACGTCGCGGAGCTCGTGCGCGAGGGGCGCATCAAGCCCGTTGCCCGCATCGAGGCCACGGTCGCCTACCACGACTCGTGCTACCTGGGGCGGCACAACGGCATCTACGACCCGCCGCGGGAGATCGCGGAGGCGATCCCGGGGCTGACGCTCGTCGAGATGGGCGAGGACCGCTGCCGCGAGCGTGGGTTCTGCTGCGGCGCGGGCGGCGGGCGCATGTGGATGGAGGAGGAGGGCACCCGGGTCAACCACATCCGGACCGACCACTTCCTCGAGACCGGCGCCGACATCGTCGGCGTCTCCTGCCCCTTCTGCCTCCAGATGATGGAGGAGGGGATCGGGGCCAAGGGCATGGGCGACACCAAGCAGGCGAAGGACCTGCTCGAGCTGCTCGCCGAGAGCCTCGATGGACCTCAGTCCGGCTGACGCCTCACGCCTGCTCCGGTAGCTCGGGCACCTCGCGCAGCGTCGAGTCGTCCGGCATGCCGCCGTCGAGCACCGCGCCCACGCCGGCGCCGACCAGGCTGGCGCTGCGCTCCGGGTCGTCCTCAGCCCACCGGGCCATATCAAGCGCCGGCGCGCTCACGGGTGCGCTGGGGCCGGCTGCGGTCCTGACCGGCTCGGCGCTCGCGGTCGAGGCCGGGAAGGAGACCGTCGAGCGCAGCGACGGGTGCTGGTAGGTCTCGTGGAGCACGACCCGTATCGTGTCGCCGGTGGTGCTGGCCACGGCGCCGCCGTACTCGTTCCCGCCCTCCATGAGGCGGCTGAGCCGGCGTCCGAGCTTCGGCGGGACCATGCCCAGGCGCTCGCCGTCCTCCGTGTGGACGATCAGCGAGTCGCCTCTCCGCTCGAGCCGCACCAGCGCGCCGGGCGAGACGAGGGCGCGGTCCTTGGCGTGCGCGCAGCCCATGAGCGCCACGTGCGCCGTCTTCGAGCCGTCGTTGATGAAGAAGCGGTGCGGGGCCGCGGACGTGGCGGCGCGCTTCGTGGCGCGCGCCTTCGCCGGGAGGGCGGCGAGCCGGTCGAGGTTCTTGTGGGCGATGGCATTCGCCGGGTCGATCTCGACCGCCTTGGCGAACGCACCCCTCGCGCCCTTGGCGTCGCCCATCTCAAGCAGGGCCTTGCCGAGGCGGTTCCACGCATCGAGCCCGGCCGGCTCCACCTCGGTGAGCTCCCGGTTGATGGCGGCGGCCTCTTTCCAGCGGCCCTCCATCGCGAGGGCGACAGCCTCCCTCGTCCTCTCCTTCAGCGCCCTGACGGCATCGTCTTCTCGGTACACCATGTCCATTCTCCGGATCGCCCGCGCCTCGCCCCCTTCGGCGCCGCGTTTTGATTCAGCTTCTTCGCGGGATCCTTCCCGCTCCGACGAGGAGCCGGTGCTCGATCGCGGTGCATCGGTCCATCACCACGTCCAGCCCAGCTTCCCGTGCGCGCTCGGCGGCCTCCTCGTGGATGATCCCCAATTGCATCCACACCGCCGACGCTCCGGCCTCGATGGCCGATTCCACCACCGGCGGCACGTCGGCCGCCCGCCGGAAGACATCGACCAGGTCGATGTGCTCCGGCACCGATCCCAGGTCCGGGTACGGCTGCTCGCCCAGCACCGGGCCGGTGAGCTGCGGGTTCACGGGGATGATGCGGTAGCCCTGCGACTGCAGGTACTTCGCAACGCTGTGGCTCGGCCGGTTCTCCCGGTCGGACAGCCCCACGACCGCTATCACCACCGATCTCGTTAGGATCTCTTCTATCGTTGCCATGGATATGACGATGGGCGAGGTGGATCTGCCCCGCCGGAGGCGTTCCACGCCGCCGTTACCTGATGCGCGCTAGGTTGCGCATCCGTGGGAGCGCCGTCAATGCCTTTTGGGAGCACCGTGTGACCGGATTTCCGGACGGTTTGCCGGGGCCGCGGCCCCGTGGAGCTAGGGCTTGTCCAGCTCGAAGGCGGCGTGGAGGACGCGGACGGCCTCATCGAGCTGCGCCTCGGCCACGATGCAGGTGATGCGGATCTGCGAGGTGGTGATCATCTCGATGTTGATGCCCGCATCGGCCAGCGCGCGGAACATGCGCGAGGCATATCCGGGGGCGTTCTGCATGCCCGTCCCGACGATGGTGACGGCGCCGAGGTCCGTGTCGCTGACGCACTCGGCGGCGCCGATCTCGCTCGCGACGCGGCGCGAGATGTCGAGGGCGGCGCCGGCGTCGGCCTTCGCCACGGTGAAGGACACGTCGGTGAGCCGGTCGGCGCTGGCGTTCTGGACGATGGTGTCGACACTCACGTTGCCCCAAGTCAGCGGCTCGAACACGGACGCCACGATGCCGGGGCGGTCGGGCACCGCGCGGATGGTGATCCGCGCGACGCCGCGCTCGTAGGTCACGCCGCTCACGCGATCGCGGGCCTCCATCTCGCCGGTGCTTGCCATCTCGCCTCCCGTGGGGGTCTCCAGGTCGTGGATCAGCGTGCCGGGGCGCTCCTCTGTGCTGCCGGCCTCCTCCGCGCTGCCGGCAACGAGGACGGGCACGTGGTACCACGCCGCGAGCTCGATCGCCCGCGGGTGCATCTTGGCGCCGTAGCTCGCGAGCTCCAGCATCTCCTCGTACCCGATCTCGGAGAGCTGCCGCGCATCCGGAACGACGCGCGGGTCGGCCGTGTAGATGCCGCTCACGTCCGTGTAGACCTCGCAGCGCTCGGCCCCGAGCGCCGCCGCCAGGGCAACCGCGGTCGTGTCCGAGCCGCCCCGCCCCAGGGTGGTCACGTCTGAGTCCTCGGTCGTTCCCTGGAAGCCGGCGATGATGACGATCCGGCCCCGGTCGAGCTCGCGCCGCACCCGCTTCGGATCGAGCGCGACGATGGACGCGCGGCCGTGCGCGGTGTCCGTGCGGATGCCGGCCTGCGCGCCGGTCATGCTCACGGCGTCGGCGCCGAGCTCCCGGACCGCCATCGCCATCAGCGTGCACGAGACCAGCTCGCCGGTGGAGAGCAGCAGGTCGAGCTCGCGCGGGTCGGGGGCCGCGGCGATCGAGCGGGCGAGCTCGATCAGCTCGTCGGTCGTGCTGCCCATCGCGGAGACGACCACGGCGATATCGTTCCCGGCCGCACGGTCGTGCACGATGCGCCCGGCGACGTGGCGGATGCGCTCGGCGTCCGCGATGGACGTCCCGCCGTACTTCTGCACGAGGAGCGCCATCAGGCGAGCTCCGCCAGGAGCTCGTGGGGGAGCTCGGGCAGCACCTCGGCGCCGGCCGGCGCCGGGTCCAGCACCCGGAAGGTGCCGGGCAGGCCTGCCTTGTCGGCCGCGTTGGTCATCTCCACGCCGATGGTGAAGGCGCGGTTCTCGCCCTTCGTGGTCAGCGCCACGACGGAGGGTCCGGCGCCGGAGAGGAACACGCCGCGGGCGCCCGCCTGGAGCGCGCTCTCGAAGATCACCTTCATCTCGCGGAAGATGGCGCGGCGTTGCGGCTGGTGCAGCCGGTCCTGGGTGGCGAGCCGCAGGTACTCCGGCCGGTCGAGGGCGAAGCTGGCGACCAGCAGGGCGGCGCGGCCGACGTTGTGGACGGCGTCCTCGAGCGAGACCGTCGCGGGCAGGACCTCGCGCGCCTTCTTGGTGGCCAGCGGCCGCTCGGGGATGAAGACGACGCACTGGAGGGCGGGCGGCACGGGGATCGGCACCGCCTGGACGGACTCTCCGTCGCGGAGCGCGATGGTCATGCCGCCCATCAGCGCGGGCGCGACGTTGTCGGGGTGGCCCTCGATCTCAGCGGCCAGCTCCAAGAGCCGGTGCGCCTCGATCGGATGGCCGAGCAGCGCGTTGGCGGCGTAGATGCCGCCGGCGATCGCGCACGAGCTTGAGCCGAGGCCGCGGCTCAGCGGCACGTCCTGCCACGACTCGATCGCGAGGTGGCGCCCGCCGGCGCCGGCCTCATCGAGCAAGCGTGCGGCGGCCCGGTAGGTCAGGTTGCGCTCGTCGGTGCGCAGGTGGCCCTCGCCCTCGCCGTGGACGGTCACCGACGGCGCCTCGGCCCAGCCGACGCGCAGCGTGTTCCACAGGGACAGGGCGAGCCCGAGCGTGTCGAAGCCGGGCCCCAGGTTCGCGGTGGAAGCGGGGACGCGGACGATCACGGGTTCGTTTGCGGAGCTCTGTCGCACGGTGTCCTGCCAAACGGCAATTATAGCGCAGTGTCTTCGCGGTACGGTGGGCCGTCATGTGGCTGTTGTCTGGCCTCAACGCTCGGCGCGCCTGCCGGCTCGACCGTGGCGATGGCAACGAACACCGCCGAAACCACACTGAGCCCCCCGATGACCAAGAAGGCCGAGCGGAACCCCAACTGGTCGGCCAGCAGTCCACCGCCGACGGCCCCCGCGATGAGACCGGCGTCCCGGTACCACCGGTAGACGCCGACCGCGGAGGCGCGCCGCAGGGGCGGTGCGTAGTCGCCGACGGCGGCGATCAGCGTCGGGTACACGGCCGCCGTGCCCAGTCCGAGGAGGGCGGCGCCCGCCACACGCTCCAGCAGGCCGTCGGCGACGGCGAGGGCCCAGATCCCCAGCCCCTGGAGCACCATGCCCCAGACGATGAGCGGCTTGCGGCCGATGCGGTCTCCCAGGAAGCCGCTGAGCAGCTGGCCCACGCCCCACACCTGCGGGTACACCGTTGCGACGATGCCGATCTGGGCGGCGCCGACCCCCTGGCTGGCCAGGAAGAGCGGGAGGAGCCCCCACACAGCAGCGTCGTTGATCTTGGTCACGAGCCCGGCCTGTCCGTAGCTCAGCAGCACGCGGTCCCGGGCGCCTGCCACGAAGGTCGTCAGGAAGCTCGGTGCCGGCGCCGGCCGCGGAGCGCTCGCCGCCTCTTCGTGTGCGCGCTCCCGCGTCTCCGCCACCCAGACGGCGGAGATCACGAGGCCCAGCACCGCGAGGACGATACCGATCAAGAAGGGGTAGGGCCGGGGCGCGTAGGCGGCGGCGAGCAGTCCGGCGATCAACGTGAGAGCGGCAACGCCGCTGTAGCCGGCGAACTCGTTCAGCCCCGTGGAAAGGCCACGGCGGCGGGGGCCCATGATGTCCATCATCATGAGGATCGTGGCGGTCCAGCCCAACCCCTGGTTGACGCCGAGCAGGAGGTTGGCCGCGACGACCCACTCCCACGACGGTGCCCAGATGATGAGCAGCGGCACGGGCAACCCCGCCGCCCATCCCAGCATGAGCACCCGCCGCCGCCCGATCCGGTCCATGAGGCCGCCGGCGAAGAGGTTCGCGAAAGCCTTGGTCAGCCCGAATCCGGCCACGAACGAGAGGGTGACCGCCGCCGACGTGATGCCGAACTCGCTCTCGGCCATCAGCGGCAGCGTCGTGCGCTCGATCCCCCACATCGCGCCGAGGAAGGCCGTGAGGACGAGCAGCAGTGACAATTGGACCCATCGCACGGATGGGTTGGGTCGTGTTTCCCACATCGGGATGCTCCTGCGAGGGCTGTTCGTGGCCCCGGTGCCCGCGGAGCCGGGGCGGGCGCGCGGCTGCCCCGATTCTAGCGAATGTGCCGGTGCCTCTGGGGAGGCTCCCTCCCCCCGGCCATTGCTATAATCGCCGCGTGGCGATGGACGACGGCGGGGAGGCTCGATGACGGTCCTGTGTGTGGTGGGCGCGCGTCCCGGCGTGGGCAGCACGGCCGTTGCCGCGTCGCTGGCGGCCGCCTGGCGGCACGCCGGACGCAAGGCAGCCGTCGACAAGCCGCTGGCGCTCGCCGATGGCGACGCCGACGCGGCGCTGCTCGCGGTGGAGGGACCGGGCATCGTGAGCCCGGATGGCAAGGTGAAGCGGCCCGTGCTGGCCGCGGCTGCGAAACGCGTCGGCGCGCTGGAGGAAACAGCCGAGGTCGTCGTCGTGGACGCGCCGCCGCTCGCCCGTGCGGACGGGAGCGTCGTGGCCGCCTCCGGCGCGCTGGTCAAGCGGCTCAAGGCGGCGGTCGTCGGCGTGCTGCCGTACGAGCGGAGCCTCGGCGCGGCCTCGGTGGCGGCCTGGCGCGAGGCCTACGGCGACGCGCTCGTCGGGTTCGTGCTCAACCGACGGACGCGCTACGCGGAGCGGGACGCCGCCGACCGGCTGGTGCCGGAGCTTGAGGCAGCGGGCGCGAGCGTGATCGCCGTGCTGCCGGAGGAGCGGCTGATGCTCGCGCCGACGGTCCGCCAAGTCGTGGACCTGCTGGGGGCCAGGCTGTTCGCGGGCCGCTCGGGCCTCGACCGGCTCATCGAGCACTTCCTCATCGGCGGCCTCGTCACCGAGTGGGGGGGCAACTACTTCAACCGGCTGCCCAACCAGGCGGTCATCGCGCGCGGTGGGCGTGCCGATATCGGGATGGCCGCGCTCAACTTCCCGCTGAACGCGCTCGTGCTGACGGGGTGTGCGCAGCCGCCCGCCTACGTCGCCCAGCGCGCCGAAGCCCTCGACGTGCCGCTGCTCACCCTCGAGCGCGACACGCACGAGACGGCCGAGGCGCTCGAAGCGCTCGCCGGGACGGTCACGGTGCACCACCCGGAGAAGATCGAGCGTTTCACCGAGATGGTGGAGCGGAGCGTGGACCTCGACGCCCTGGCCGGCCGGCTCGCCCCGGCGAAGCAAAGCCGCCGGCGGGCCAGGGCTTCGAGAAGCACGTGAGCGCGCGGGCAGGGGCCGCCGCCCGGCACAGCGTCCCGGCCAGCGCGCAGCCAGCGGTCTCCGTCGGCCGCGTTCTGCGCTGGCGAGTGGGTCAAGGGCTGTGCCCTTGCCGCTGATCGCCGTCACGGCCACGAGCGAGCGCGAGGCGCAGCCGTACGTCGATGCGCTCGCCGCGCGCGGGGGCGAGGCGCGCGTGCTCACGCCGGAGCACTTCGAGGGCGTGGACGAGGCCATGCGTGGCGTCTCGGGGCTGCTGCTGTGCGGTGGGTACGATGTCGAGCCGTCGCGCTACGGCGCCGAGCGCGACCCCGCGACGGGCGAGACCGACCCCCGGCGCGACGAGATGGAGCTGGGGTTGCTGCGGGATGCGCTCGATCGCAACATGCCCGTGCTGGGCATCTGCCGCGGCATGCAGCTCATCAACGTCGCCTTCGGCGGCACGCTGCTCCAGGACATACCGGGGCACGTCGAGCCCGGCGGCGACAACGACGGGTCGGTGCGGCACGAGGTCTACGTCGCGCCCGGCAGCAAGCTCGGGGCCATCATCGGCGCGGGTGCCGTCTACCGCACCAACAGCCTCCACCATCAGGGGCTGAAGGAGGCGCAGCGCGCGCCGGGGCTGATGGCCTCGGCGTTCCATCCCCAAGACGGCATCGTCGAGGCCATCGAGAGCCCCGCGCACCCGTGGCTGGTGGGCGTGCAGTGCCACCCGGAGCGCGAGAGCGAGGTGCCCAAGAGCTTCCGGAAGCTCTTCGACTGGCTCGTTGGCTGGTCGGGCCGCTTCGACGCGGGGGACATGCCCTAAGTGGGCCGCCGAGCGCTATGCGCACGCGCGCGCGCCTGCTATAATCGCAGGCGGTAATCCTGGTACATATCGGCGTGCGAAGTCGTTATCCCACAACATCTAGTAACATCGCGGAGCCTCCGAGAGGCATAGTGCGGACGCTCCACCCGCCCGCTTCATTCGCCCCCAAGGATGTCGCTTATGGTTCTGGCTAGCGGCGGCAATATCCGGGTCGTCCGCATCGAAGACGAGATGCGGACCGCGTATCTCGATTACGCCATGAGCGTGATCGTCGCGCGCGCCCTCCCCGACGTGCGCGACGGCATGAAGCCGGTGCAGCGCCGCATCCTCTACGCGATGCACGGCATGGGCCTCCGGCCGGGCTCCGCCCACAAGAAGTGCGCGGCCGTCGTCGGCGAGGTGCTCGGCAAGTACCACCCCCACGGCGACGCGCCCGTCTACGACGCTCTCGTCCGCATGGCGCAGGACTTCTCGCTGCGCCACCCGCTCATCGACGGCCAGGGCAACTTCGGCTCGGTCGACGACGACCCGCCGGCCGCGATGCGGTACACGGAGGCGCGCCTCGCCCGCATCGCCGACGCGATGCTGACCGACATCGACCGCGAGACCGTCGACTTCGTCGACAACTACGACGGCTCCCAGCGCGAGCCGACGGTGCTCCCGGCGCGGCTGCCCAACCTGCTGGCCAACGGCGCATCGGGCATCGCGGTGGGCATGGCCACCAACATCCCTCCCCACAACCTGAACGAGCTCTGCGACGCGATCACCTACCTCGTGGACCACGCCGACGCCACCGTCGACGATCTCATCCAGTTCGTCAAAGGCCCGGACTTCCCCACCGCCGGCATCATCATGGGCACCGAGGGCATCCAGCAGGCGTACCACACCGGCCACGGCCGGGTCGTCGTGCGCGGCAAGGCGGTCATCGAGGAGGTCGAGCGCGGCGGGCACCAGCGCATCGTGATCAACGAGCTCCCGTTCCAGGTGAACAAGGCGACCATGGTCGCGAAGATCGCCATGCTCTCGAAGGACAAGAAGATCACCGGCATCTCCGAGGTCCGCGACGAGTCGGACCGCGACGGGATGCGCGTGGTGGTGGAGCTGCAGCGGGGCACGATGCCCGAGCAGGTGCTGAACAACCTCTACAAGCACACCTCGCTCCAGAGCGCGTTCCACGTCAACATGGTCGCCCTCGTGGACGGCCAGCCGCGGGTGCTGAGCCTCAAGCCGGCCCTGCAGCACTTCATCGACTTCCGCCGGACGGTGATCCGGCGCCGCGCCGAATACGACCTGACCCGGGCACGCGAGCGGGCGCACGTCCTCGAAGGCTTGCGCGTGGCGCTCGAGAACCTCGATGCGGTCATCGTGCTGATCCGGGCGTCGAAGGACGCCGAGGCGGCGCGCAACGGCCTCATGGAGCAGTTCGGACTCACCGAGGTCCAGGCCCAGGCGATCCTGGACATGCAGCTGCGGCGCCTCGCCGCCCTCGAGCGCGAGCGCATCGAGAACGAGTACCAGGAGCTGACGAAGACCATCGGTGGGCTCGAGGGGCTGCTCGGCGACCCGGGCCAGGTGCTCGAGGTCATCAAGGCCGAGACGGCCGAGCTCCGCAAGAACTTCGGGCAGCCCCGCCGCACGAGGATAACGACCGAGGAGGCCCGCGACTACTCGATGGAGGACCTGGTCGCCCGCGGCGACGCGGTCGTGACCTTGAGCGACCGCGGCTACCTCAAGCGGCTGCCCATCGAGGCGTACCACCTCCAGCACCGCGGGGGGAAGGGCGTCCGCGGCCAGCAGACCCGCGAGGGGGACGCGATCCAGCAGCTCGTGGTCTGCGAGACGCACGACTGGCTGCTCTTCTTCACGGACCGCGGCCGCGTCTACCGCGAGCGCGTCTTCAACATCGCTCAGGACGCGACCAGGCAGACGCGCGGCACGCCGATCCAGAACCTCATCGCGATGAACGCCGCCGAGGAGACGGTCACGGCTGTCGTGCCCATCACGGACCTGACCGTCGACAAGTACATCTTCATGGCGACGCGCAAGGGCGAGGTCAAGCGGATGGCGCTCAGCCAGTTCGCCAACATCAGGCGCAACGGGCTCGCGGCCTTCGACCTCAACAAGGGCGACTCGCTCCTGGGCGCGCGCCTCGCCGACCCGGACATGACGGTCATCATGGTGACGCGCAACGGCAAGGCCGTGCACTTCGCCCTCGACGAGGTCCGCGTGCGCGCCACCCGGGGCGCCGGCGGCGTCCGCGGCATCCGGCTGATCGACAAGGACGAGGTCATCGGCATGGACGTGGCCACGCCGGGCGCGCAGCTCCTGGTGCTCACGGAGCGCGGCTACGGCAAGCGCACGCTGGTCGACCACTTCCGCAAGACCGGCCGCGGCGTCCAGGGCGTGATCGCGCTCAAGATCATGGACAAAACAGGCCCACTGGCCGCGGCGGTGGTCACGGCCGAGGACGTCGAGGAGATCATGGTCGGCTCCGCCAAGGCGATGGTCTACCGCACGCACATCAAGGAGATCCGCACCCTCGGGCGCAACACCCAGGGCGTGCAGGTCATGAACAAGCTCGCGCCGGACGACCAGGTGATCTCCATGAGCGCGTTCAAGGAGCGCTCGTGGGAGAAGGAGCAGGAGGAGCCGTCCAAGGCGCCCGCCCGCAAGACCACCAAGGCCGCCAAGAGCGGCACGAACGGCGACGAGCCCGAGAACCCGCAGCTTGCGCTGGAGCTCCCATCGGACGACGAGCCGGCCCCCGACGGTGACGGCGAGCCGGACGGTGCTTCGGGCGGCGAGAAGAAGCGCTAAGCGTCCGCGCGATCCACCTCGGCCCTCTTGTCAGCGAGCGCTTCACGGCCTAGAATCGATAGGTCGTGGCCAGCACATACGCAATCATCGAAACCGGCGGGAAGCAGTACCGCGTGCAGCCTGGGAAGTCCATCTCGATCGAGAAGATCGAGGGCGAGACGGGCAGCACGGTGGAGCTCGACCGCGTCCTGCTCGTCTCCCAAGACGACAAGCTGAGCGTTGGCACGCCGATGGTGGAGGGCGCGAAGGTCGTGGCCGAGGTCACCGAGCAGGGCCGCGCCAAGAAGATCATCATCCTCAAGTACAAGTCGAAGACCCGCTACGCGGTCAAGACAGGCCACCGGCAGTGGCTGACGAAGCTGGCCATCAAAGAGATCGTGATCGACGGGGCAAGCCCCTCGGCGGCCCGGTCCAAGAAGGCAGCCGATGGCGCATAAGAAGGCCGGCGGCAGCAGCCGGAACGGGCGCGACAGCAGGGGCCAGCGCCTCGGCGTGAAGCGCTTCGGGGGCCAGGCGGTCCGCGCGGGCACCATCATCGTGCGCCAGCGCGGCACCAAGATCCGCCCCGGACTCCACGTGGGCATGGGACGCGACTTCACGCTCTACGCGCTCGTCGACGGCACGGTCGCTTTCGACCACGCCACCAGGCAGCGCAAGCGCGCGAACATCGTACCGGTGGCCGTCAGCTAGCATCTCAGGACGCGTGGCACGCATCATAACGATGTGAGCCATCCGTGCCCCCAGCGCGAATGAGCGAGGTAGTAGTCAGGTGCGAACGCGCCCCGGCCACCATCCCGGAACGCGCGGCATGCACCGACCGAGTGCAGACCCAAGACTGGAAGGACCGACGCGATGAAGACCGACATCCATCCCACGTACTACGCCGAAGCCGTCGTGACCTGCTCCTGCGGGAACACGTTCACCACCGGCGCCACGAAGGCACAGATCAAGGTCGAGATATGCAGCGCCTGCCACCCGTTCTTCACGGGCGAGCAGCGCATCGTCGACACCGAGGGCCGGGTGGACCGCCTCAAGAGGCGCTTCAACCTCCAGTAAGCAGCGCGACGAGGGTTCGGACCTCGTAGGGGCGCACGCCGTGCGCCCCTCTGTTCGTCCGGCGGCGATGGCACGTTTGGGCGAGGGCGTGGCGGCGCGGCCGCTGTAACATCCGTAGACGGGCCCGCTCACGCAGGGCGAGCCGGATCGGAGCGAACCAGGTGGCCCAACAACCCTACGTGTACGGCGGCCAGGCGGTGGTCGAGGGCGTGATGATCCGCGGCCGCACCATCTACGCCTGCTCGGCGCGGCACCCGAATGGCGAGATCCACACGCGCTCATGGCCGGTCCCGCCCTGGGCGACCAGCCGCTGGCGCCGCATCCCCTTCCTGCGCGGCACGCTCGTGCTCAGCGAGACGATGGTCATGGGCATGCGCGCGCTCACCTACTCGGCGCAGGTGGCAGCGGGCGAGGACGAGGACGACGGCGAGCCGATCCCCAAGTGGATGCTCGCGGCCACCCTGGCGTTCTCCATCGGCCTGTCGGTGGTGCTGTTCTTCATCACGCCGCTGCTCATCACCCACACGGTGGTCGACCGGTTCACCGACAGCTCGATCCTGAGCAACATCGCCGAGGGCGTCCTGCGGCTCGCCATCTTCTTCCTGTACCTGCTCGCCATCGGGCTGATGCCGAGCATCCGCCGCGTCTTCGCCTACCACGCCGCCGAGCACATGACGGTGCACGCGAACGAGCACGACCTGTCCCTCGAAACGGACAACGTCCGCAAGTTCCCCGCCGCGCACCCACGCTGCGGGACGGCGTTCCTGCTCACGGTGATGATCGTGGCGATCATCGTGTTCGCCATGCTGGGCACGCCCGATCTGCCGCTGCGTATCCTCTCGCGGATCGTCCTCATCCCGGTCATCGCCGGCATCGCGTACGAGGTGATCCGCTACTCGGCCGCCCACGAGGACAACGCCCTCGTCCGCGCACTGGCCGTCCCCGGCCTGGCCCTCCAGAAGCTGACGACACGCCCCCCAGACGACGACCAGATCGAGGTCGCCATCTCCGCAATGAACACCGCCATCGCCGCCGACAAGGGCAACGCCCTTGACCCACTCGCCAGCGCAGAACGCGGCTAACGGAGACCGTCGGCTCAGCGCTTGGCCGGGTCGCTATGGACGACGGGGACCGCCGTCATCGGCGGCGCTACCGGTTATGGGTCAAGGGCTGTGCCCTTGGCCCTTGTTGCTAGGTAGACGCCGGTGAGGACCAGTGCGCCTCCTGGTGCGGCGGTCCAGGGTGGGACCTCGCCGAGCACCACGATGGCGAGCAGCGTTGCGATCACCGGCTCGGCGCGCACCGCCATCGCCACGCTCGTTGCCGAGGCGTGCCCGAGCCCCCAGTTCAGCAGCGTGTGCCCGATCGCCTGGGGGATCACCGCGCTCATCGCGATCCAGAAGTACGTCTCGGCCGGCAGCCCCAGCATCGGTGCGCCCGTGGCCACCACCGCCGCCAGGAGGACCACCGCCGTCACCGTGTAGACGACCGTGACGTAGGGCAGGTTCGCGATGCGGCCGCGGGCCTTCCTGCCCGCCAGGATGTAGCCGGCGACCGCGACCGCTGCGAGCAGCGCCAGAGCGTCGCCAAGGAGGCGGCGCTCCTCGCCGGCCCAGCCTCCGGCCGCCAGCACGGCGCCTCCCGCCAGCGTGAGTGCGACCGCCGCGGCGGTCAGCCGGCCGATCCGCTCGCGCAGCCACAGGTGCGATGCGAGCGCGACGAACACGGGCGCGGTCGTGACCAGCAGCAGGGAGCTCGCGACCGACGTGAGCGACAGCGACGTGATCCACAGCGCGAAGTGGGCCGCCAGGAAGAACCCGGAGAGGACGAGCAACGGCATGTCGGCCCGCCGCAGCGCTCGTAGCTGGGGGCGCGCTCGCAGCAGCGTGGGAACGGCGACGAGCGCTGCGCCCAGGCCCAGGCGGTACGCCGCGAAGGTCAGCGGGTTGGTGTCCGCCAGGCGGATGAAGATGGCTGCGACCGAGACGCTGGCGACGCCGACGGCGATCCAGCCCCACAGGACGACGGGGCGCGGCCCGGAGCTACGCGTTCTCCACCACCGGGCGTGGCCGCTTGTCGGTGCTTGCCATGGTCTCTTACGCCCCTGAAGACTGGCCTGAAGAAGCCGCCATGAGCGAGGCCAGCTCGCCGACGCCGGGCGCGCCGTCGAGCGCCCATGCGGCCGCGAGGAGCTTCCCGGCGTGCTCCTCGCCGATCACGGGCGTGGCGATGGCGCGGTACTTCGCTTCGAGCGCCT
>JADFQE010000095.1 GCA_022561985.1 Chloroflexota bacterium | reverse complement strand
CACGACGCCCGCGCCGGCCGCCGCGGCCTCGGCGATCGCGTCCTCGTGGCCGCGCTGGAGGCAGGAGTAGGGGATCTGGAACTCGTCGAACACGCCCATGGCGATGTGGTCGCGCAGGTTCGGGATCGTGCCGGACATGCCGATGAACCGCACCTTCCCCTGCGTCCGGAGGTCCTGCATCGCCTCGACGACGCCCCCCTCTTCGAGCTCCTGGACCGACGGCGAGGCGTGGACCTGCACGAGGTCGAGGTGGTCCGTGTTCAGGCGGCGCAGACTCTGCTCGACCCCGGCGATGATGTTCTCGCGCGTGAAGACGTGCGGGCCCCCGGCGCGCGCGCCCGCCACACGCTCCTCGGTCTCGGTCCACCCGGCGAGGCAGCCGCACTTGCTCGCCAGGAAGTACTCGTCCCGCCGGTGGGAGATGTGCCTGCCGATGCGCTCCTCGGCGATGCCGTAGTCGATGGAGGTGTCGATGAAGTTGATGCCGGAATCGAGCACCGTGTTGAGGATGCGCCCCGCCTCCTCCTCGGAGATCTGCCGGCCGCGGAGACCGCCGCGGAGCTCCATGGTGCCGTAACCGAGGGCCGTCACTTCGAGTCCGGTCCGTCCGAGGGTGCGCTTGGGGAGATCGGGCATCGTGGCCTCCGGGGATGATCGCGGGCATCGGGGGTGGGCGAGCGCGGCGGAGTATAGCAGGGGGCGGCCTTCGCCCCGCCCTGCTCCCAGTGCCGTTCAGGCCGGGGCGCGGAGGTGCTTCCGGAGGAACGCCAGCATCGACTCCCACGCCGCCGCCGCCGCTTCCGGGTGGTAGCGGTCCGCGCCACGGAAGTTCATGAAGTCGTGCCCCGCGCCCGCATAGTGGATGAGCTCGTGCACCTTGCCGCGTGCCGTGAGCTCCGCGCCGATCCGCTCCGCATCCTCCGGCGACGGGTTGCGGTCGTCGCCGCCGAAGATCGCGAGCAGCGGCGCCGTGATCCCGGCCGTTCGCTCGATGGGCGGCGGGCCGTCGCCGCCGGCCGTCCAGAGGGCGGAGGGGTAGAAGGGCACGACGGCGCCGAGGCCGGGGACCGCGCTGGCGAGCAGGTACGCCGTCCGGCCGCCCTGGCAGAAGCCGATGACGCCGATGCTGCCCGCATCCACCCCCGAGAGGGAGCGCAGGTGCGCGACCGTGGCGGCGCCGTCCGCGACCAGCTCCTCGTCGCGGAGCTGGTCTGCCTTGCCTGCGAGCTTGGACGCGCGCTCAGGGTGTCCCGGCGGCAGGTGCTCGACCTCCTCGAGGACGTTGTCCTTCTGCCGGTGGTAGAGCTCCGGTGCGGCGGCGGCGAACCCCGCCTCGGCCAGGCGGCGCGTCAGCGTCTGGATCGTCTCCTCGACGCCGCCGCGGCCCTGCATCACCGCCACGGCCGGGAAGGGGCCGGCGCCGTCGGGGACCGCCACGTAGATGCGCATGGCGTCGCCGTCGACCTCCACCGTGTCCCATCGCGTCTGCATCGGAGCCTCCGTGTCGCTACTGTGGGGCGCTCGGGGGGGGGGCGCTCGCGGGCGGCACGAGTATAGCTTCAGCCGTTGGCCCGACGCATGGCTTGGTGGCCGCACCGCTTGGTACAATGGCATCGGCGCCACTGCGCCGAGCGAGGCTCATGGTCGGCAAGCTGCTGGGGTTCCTCAGCCGGGACTCGAACGAGAAGCAACTGAAGCGGTACCGCTCCGTCGTCGAGGAGATCAACGGCCTCGAGGACGAGGTGCGGCTCGAATCTGACGAGGCGCTGCGGGCCAGGACGGACGAGCTCCGGGGGGCCTTGGCCGACGGCGAGGAGCTCGACGACCTCGTTCCGGAGGCCTTCGCGGTCGTCCGGGAGGCGGCGCGGCGAACGCTGGGCATGCGCCACTTCGACGCGCAGCTCATCGGCGGCGCCGTGCTGCACGAGGGCAAGGTCGCGGAGATGCGCACCGGCGAGGGCAAGACCCTCGCGGCGACCCTCCCCCTCTACCTCAACGCGCTGGCGGGCGGCGGCGTCCACGTGGTCACGGTGAACGACTACCTGGCCCGGCGCGACGCCGCCTGGATGGGGCCGGTCTACCGGGCCCTGGGGTTGAGCGTCGGCTGCCTGCAGCACGAGGTCTCCTACGTCTTCGACCCGGGCGTCTTCGAGCCCGGCACGCCGGCCGAGGGCGCGGTGCCCGCCGACATGCGCGTCGTGCCCCGGCGCGAGGCGTACGCCGCCGACATCACCTACGGGACGAACAACGAGTTCGGGTTCGACTACCTGCGCGACAACATGGCCACGAGCAAGGAGCAGCAGGTGCAGCGCCCGCTCGTCTACGCCATCGTCGACGAGGTCGACAACATCCTGATCGACGAGGCGCGCACCCCGCTCATCATCAGCGGCCCCGCCCAGGAGGCGACGAGCCTCTATCAGACCGTCGCCCGCGTCGTGCCGAGGCTCACGGAGGAGGAGGACTACCACATCGAGGAGAAGGAGCGCCAGGTGGTCCTCACCGACGCCGGCATCTCCAAGCTCGAGCGCCTCCTGAACGTGGACAACCTCTACGACCCGGCCAACGACGTGCTCACGCACTTCGTCGAGAACGCGCTCCGCGCCTCCGCCATCTACCGGCGGGACAAGGACTACGTGGTCAAGGACGGCGAGGTCATCATCGTCGACGAGTTCACGGGCCGTCTCATGCCGGGCCGGCGCTGGGCCGACGGCCTCCATCAGGCCGTGGAGGCGAAGGAGAACGTCACGGTCCAGCGCGAGACCATCACCTACGCGACGATCACGCTCCAGAACTACTTCCGCATGTACCCGAAGCTCGCGGGCATGACGGGCACCGCGGTCACCGAGGCCGAGGAGTTCTTCAAGGTCTACGGGCTGGACGTGGTGGCCATCCCCACGCACATGCCGATGGTCCGCCAAGACCATCCGGACCTCGTGTTCCGCACGCACGCCGCCAAGTTCAGGGCCGTGGCCGACCACATCGCCGAGCTGCACGAGGAGGGACGGCCCGTGCTCGTCGGCACCGTCTCCATCGAGCGCTCGGAGGAGCTCTCGGAGATGCTCGCCCGGCGCGGCATCCCCCACGAGGTGCTCAACGCCAAGAACCACGAGCGCGAGGCGAGCATCATCGCGCAGGCGGGCAGCCCCGGCGCCGTGACCGTGTCCACCAGCATGGCGGGGCGCGGCACCGACATCATCCTCGGCGGCGACGCCAAGACGGCTGAGTCGGAGGAGGCCTGGCAGCCGGACCACGACGCCGTCGTCGCCGCGGGCGGCCTCTTCGTCATCGGCACGGAGCGGCACGAGTCGCGCCGCATCGACAACCAGCTCCGCGGCCGCTCCGGCCGCCAGGGCGACCCCGGCGAGACGCGCTTCTACGCATCGCTCGAGGACGACATCATGGTGCGCTTCGGGCAGGGCACGATGGGCAAGCTCGTGAGCCGCGCGATGTCCGACGACGCACCGATCGAGAGCGGGATGCTGACCCGCACGCTGGAGATGGTCCAGGGCAAGGTCGAGTCGTACTACTTCGACATCCGCAAGCACCTCGTCGACTACGACGACGTCGTCAACGGCCAGCGCGGGAAGATCTACGACGACCGCGGGAGGGTGCTCGATCAGGCCGACCTCAAGGCCGCGATCCAGGCCAAGGTCGGCAAGGAGATCACCCAGCGCGTCCGCGAGACGCTCACCGGCGACCCGGCCGAGTGGGACACGGCCCCGCTGCTCGCCGAGATGAATACCATCTTCCCGCTGCCCCCGGAGGTCGACGAAGGGTTCGTCGTCGAGAACGGCGCCGCGGAGACCGAGGAGGCGCTCCTCGATGCGGCCGAGCGTTTGTACGAGGAGCGCGAGCAGACCTTCGGCGAGGAGTCGATGCGCGCCATCGAGCGCGCGGTGCTGCTGCAGACCGTGGACAGGCTCTGGGTCCAGCACCTGACGATGATGTCGAACCTGCGCCAGGGGATCGGCCTGTACGCCTACGGCCAGCGCGACCCCCTCGTCATGTACAAGAAGGAGGGGAGCGCGGCCTTCGGCGCGCTGCTGGAGCGCATCGACGAGGGGCTGCGCGATCTGGTTCGCAGCGCGGCAACCGTCGCCAGCCAAACCGACCTCGAGGACCTGCTCGAGGCAACGGTGGTCGCCGGCATGGAGCTGACCGGAGCCAGCTACGGGGCGCTGGGGGTGCTCGGCGAGCACGGGAACCTGATCCAGTTCTCGTACCGCGGCATCGATGAGGAGACGGCCGACAAGATAGGCGCACTACCCCAGGGGCGCGGCGTCCTTGGTCTGATCAGTCGAGACGGCAAGTCTTACCTCATCGACCATATCGGCGCTCATCCCGACGCCGTGGGGTTTCCCGACCACCACCCGGCCATGGACACCTTCCTCGGAGTTCCCGTCCGAGCCGGTGACCGGGTGTTCGGCAACTTGTATCTGACCAACAAACCGGGAGGTTTCACCGATCTGGACCAGTCGGTGGTCGAGGCGCTTGCCGAAATTGCAGGGTCGGCGGTGCTGAGCATCCGCCTCCAGTCCCGGCTCCGACGCTTGGCCGTGGTCGAGGACAGGGAGCGGATCGCAAGGGATATTCACGATGCCATCATCCAGGAGTTGTTCGCCGTGGGCCTGGAACTGCAAGCGACGGCTCTACGCAGCGATGACGACGGGATACGGGCCACTCTCCTCGACCATGCGGAGCGCCTCGATCGCACCATCCAAAGCCTGCGTGACCTGATCTTCGAGCTGCGCCGGCCTCCCACCGAGCAGCGGGACCTGCGAGCTGAGATCGACGATCTGGTCACCCGGCTCGGCTCCGCTCGCAGGGCGAAGGTCGAGGTCACCTACAGCGGCGTTTTTGCCGGGATCACCCAATCGACCATCGACGACGTGCTGCAGCTGGTGCGCGAGGCACTGAGCAACGCACTGCGCCACTCGGAGGCCGAAACCATCAGTGTCGCCATCAGCGCGGGCGAGGATACCGTCGGCATCGAGGTGCGGGATGACGGCCGCGGCTTCGATCTCGCTGTCCAGGAACCGGGCCTAGGTCTGTCGAGTATGGGGTCACGTACCGACCGTGCCGGCGGCAGCTTGCGCATCGCCACGGCACCCGGTGAAGGCACCGTCGTCTCGATGACGGTGCCTTTCTAGAGCTGCCAGTTGCGCACTGGAACCGAGAAGTTGGCGAGCGAAGCGAGCGCTCAGAGACGACCCGCCGGCGCCCGACCTCGGCACCGGACTGGAGGTGATGGGTTAGATGCTGCATGCGGCGGAAGAAGCCGGCAGGGGCGATCCCAGCCTCGTGTGGGTAAGCCGGTCATCCTAGGTGCAGAACCATCAACGCCTCGCCTGGACCGAGACCCACGAGCGGACCGATGTCCTCGAGCGTCTCGATGTCGTGTGGAGCGCAATATCCAACCGGCGAGTGGGAACGAAGGTCAGATGTGGCACTAGCGACGTTAGCCTGACCGCTCCCTTGCGTGTCCACGGCGCGAGAGGATGCGATGGGAAGAGAGAACTCCGACGCCACGACGCAGGACTTCGCCCCGGGCCCAGGCCACCTAGTTCCCGAAGGCGGGTCTCGAGATCGTCCCCGACGCCGGGCACTTCCTGACAATGGAGGAGCCGAAACTGATCGCGGAGACCTCGAGAACGATGGCGGCGTTTTGCTGCTGGGACTTTCTCCTCTGGTTGAGACACCGCCATTGAGTGATGATTAGGTCGTTTCGACTCCCAGGAGGTGTCTTGTGAATTGGGGACCGTTTGCCGTTGTGGGCAAGAACGCCGTCGTCACCGGTGGTGAAATGGGGATCGGCTACGGGATTGTCAGCCGGTTCGTGGAAGGCGGAGCCAATGTGGTTGTCGCCGATCTCAACGGGAAGCTGGCAGCGTCCAAGGTTGGCGAGCTTGGAGGGCCGGGCAAGGCCGTTGCTTCAGGTCGATGTGTGAGAACCGAGAAGAGCAGCACCAATGAGCAGCACCATCATCTATGAGATCGTCGGCTGGATCGGGTCAGCGCTAGTCATCGCATCGCTGATCCAGCGCTCGATCTTCAAGCTTCGCCTCATAGGCGTGGGGGCGGCTGCGTCCTTCCTCGTGTATGGGATCCTCATCGGTGCCTATCCGCTCGTGATCGTCAACGTGGTGGTGATCGCCGTGCACCTCTATTTCCTCCGCAAGCTCACCAGGCGCCAGGAGGAGGTTTTCTCAGTGCTCAAGGTCTATCCCGAGTCCCGGTACCTGGCCTATTTCCTAGAGTTCTATGCGGACGAGATCGGCCGCTTCCAGCCTGAGTTCTCCTACGACCCGGCCCTCGACCACCGCACCTACTTCCTGTTGCGAGACCACATCCCTGCCGGGCTCGTCATCGCCCGGCCGTGCCAGGATGATTCGTTAGAGATCGAGCTCGACTTCGTCATACCGGAATACCGAGACTTCAAGCTTGGCGAGTTCCTGTACTCGGGAAACTCGGGCCTGTTCGCCGACCTGGATTGCACCAAGGCATGGAGCCTGCCCGGCCGCAGTGACCACGTCCGTTATTTGGAGAGAGTCGGGTTTCAGCTCACGACCGGACCCGAAGGCGAGGCCCGGTATGTGATCAACCTGCAGCAGATGCTGGAGCCGGCAACCTCTACGTTCCGCTGAACGAACAGGCGCGGTCAGCTGGCTCAGTTCGTCATCATCGAAACCGAATGCGAAGAGGACCACCGTGCCGCAGCCATCGACTTCGCCGACACCGACCACGACGACCGCGCTGCTGCAGCACCTCTCGACCCGGATACGCCTGGCTGATTCAACCCATGCCAATTGTCCCTAACGCATTGGCCACGGTGCGCCCATCTGGCGCGACGGGCGGCCACCACATCCGAAGGACGTCCACAGCGGCCCCGCTCGTTTCCAAAGATCCCGTTGTCCGGACCACCACGCTCTGCGATCGTCGGTCTAGGTGGAACGCCGCCTTGGGCCCTGATGAGTGTCGGACCACTGCGTAAGGCTCGTCCAGCTGCGGGACGAGCGTCTTACCCCTACAGATCGATCGCGTATCGGGCGCCCCGGCTACCCGGCCTAGAGTTCGCCACGATCCTGGGAGCACGCTGTTGCGACGGCGACAGCGGTGTGACACACTCGGTGATACGCCCATGACGCTGCGGACCTCAAGACCAGCGACCCGGCTTGGGAGGTGCCGATGGCGAGTGGGTGAGGGTATCGAGGAGGTGACATGGCTGAGAGCGCCGGAGTTGGCCTTCGTGGCATGGTCGAGGGTGAGGAAGTCAGAGGCATGTGGGCTTGGACTCTGCTGCGCCTCTTGCTCGGCTGGTCTTTCCTGTGGGCGTTTCTGGACAAAATGTTCGGGTTGGGGTTCGCTACGTGCCGTCTCGAGGACGGAGCCATCGATTTCGGGTGTGACGCGGCCATGATCCAGGGCGGGTCACCGACGTACGGTTTCTTGACGTTCGCGACTCAGGGGAGCCACACAGGAGGGTTGTTCGACTGGATGGCGCCGTCGGCGGCTGATTCGATCAATTTCGCCGATGTCTTATTCATGTTGGCGCTGCTGCTGCTCGGGGTGGCGCTGATGCTTGGGATCGGTGTCAGGATTGCGGCCATCGGTGGTGCGGTTCTGATGGCTTTCTTGTTCCTGGCTGGCGATGTCTGGCCGGAGAACAACCCGATCAACAGCAGCCACGTCATCGAGATGGTGGTGTTCCTCGGTATCGCTTACGTCGGTCCGGGCCCGTTCAGTCTCCAGAAATGGGTCGAGGGCTTCCCCGCCCTGAGATGGATCAAGTAGGCCTACCCCCGAAAAGCTTGCACATCGAAATCCGCGCGCTCTTTCTCTCTCTGTCGAGAACACGAAGGTAGCGGCCCATCACACATCGCATGGGCCGGGCGGAGCCAACCTGCCGCTCACTGGGCGCCGGGACGGCTCCGCAGAACGGCGCGGGGCGTGCCGCCGGAACTCGGCTCGCATCTCGTCCGGGATACGGTCGGGTGCCTGGTCGTCTAGGTCGACTTGACCTGCCATCGCTCCCACCTCCCGTACCAGCGGCGCAGGGCTTCGTCGAGGTGATCGATGGGCTGAAACACCCGGCCGATGGTGAAGCTATTCCGCAGCTCGAACAGCCCGACATGCGCGCTGGCCAGGGCGATACGCAAGCCGCCGCCCACGAACATCATGGTGCTACGGCGGACCTTGAAGGCCTCGGCCAGATACTCGGTATGGCCGGGATAGCCGAACCCGGCCCCATAGAGGGTGGTCTTGTGGATCGGGTTGGTGACCACCGCGGCGGTCCGGCCCGCACGGGTCAGCGCCACGGCGCGGTCGACGGCCTCGATCACGGCGGGCGCCGCTTTCGGGTCCGGTCGCCCGGGCACGATCCGCTCCGGCAGGGAAAGGGGAAGCACGGGCAGCGCATCGGCAAACACCGCGATCGCCTGTTCCGGGTCATCGACCGTCTCGACCGCTGCTGCCAGGCCGGGGCGCCGCGCGAGTCCGCGGATGCGTTCCGGGTCGTCGATGAGCACGAAGGGCGGCGTGCCGCCTTCGC